>JALEHC010000300.1 GCA_022763215.1 Saprospiraceae bacterium | reverse complement strand
CAAGGGGCAAAGACGACTTCTCTGGCTGTACATGCATGCCAAAGAACACATAGGGCTGGCTAAGATCAACCTCCAACTCTGCCAAACGATTATAATACCGATTGAGTTTGACCTGATGATAAATAGCTGGAATAATTCGCCAACGATAAACAGATTCAGAACGAATATTATTAAGAAAAACATCTTCAATCAGCATACGCTTATCATATAAACCAATCAATGCCAACACACTACGCATGACTGAAATACTTGCTTTGCGCAAAAACCGAAGAAATAACTGAAAGTTGGCCCAAGCTCCGCCACCCGATACATTGAGCTTTTTATCGCGCTCTTTGTACCATTTGAGGTATTCGTGGTCTTCGCCATCTTTTTTCTCTATGATTTTGAGCACATCTGCCGGAAGGCGCTTTCGAATTTCCTCAACGCTAAGTTCTTGTGCATAGACACCTGGCACAATTGGAATATTCCAGTCTTTTACAATCAGGGAATAATCTTGCAGAGCAGTATGCTCAAGAATAAGTGCTGGAATGTTGAGATAACGAGCTACTTCAGAAATAATGACGCCATTGAAGGAATGTGGTGTATCGAAGTAGATCATGTAATCGAGGTCCAACTCTTTGAGTTTGTGATACCAAAACTGCAAAAGTCGCAGGTAAATTCTTCGCTTTCGCGAAACCGGAATCGGGAAAACATTGGCCCGGTCTGTTGTGCGGTAAAACAAAGCTTCGAGGTATTTAAAATCTTCCAGTACATTTTGTGAAAGTACCTTTCCTTCTTGAAGTTTTTTTATAGTACCGGGATAGTAAAAAGCAGACAGCGGGAAGGTTTCGGCTTCTTCAAAAACCTCATCCAACTCCGTTTGTGTAACATTTTCATTGGTAGCACTTTTAAAATCTTCTGGTGGGAAGATAGTAGCTCCTGCAATTTGGCATTGGAATTGCGCTTTTAATTGTCGAAGAACTTCGAGCTGAAATTTATGGTAGACTGCGGTGACAAAAATCCTCATAAAAGCTACTGTATTGATCCGAAAAACGAAAAACTTTACACAAACCCTGCATTGGGAAATGCTATGTCAGCATTTCTTAAACCGCAACAAAGATAAAATTCAGGCAGTATTTTGCCGTTAAAAACGGAGCTATAAATAAATTTGCAGTTCTTTCACCAAATTGAACGTATGAGTGTCATCAGAAGGCAGGGTATCAAACACAGCCTCGTCAATTATCTAGGCGTGGTTTTGGGTGCATTCAGCACCTTTTATATCTATCAACTTTCTGATGAGACTTACGACTTTTATGCCTTGGCTCAGGGTATTATCAGTGCAGCAATGCTTGTTTTGCCATTTGCGACACTGGGAATGACTAATTTGATCATTCGCTTTTTTCCACAATTTGAAGAAAAAAACAACCACCATAATGGCTTTCTGGCTTTTCTGCTGATGGTTACCACCGTCAGTATTTTGTTGTTTTTTGCCATTGCAAGTTTGGTGTTAGAGCCATTATATTCTGGACTTGAGGCTGTTGGTTTTGACACTCAGGTATTTCGGCAGTATGGCTGGGTAATCATTATTCTTTGTATTGTTATTGCCTATTCTGCCATCTTTGAAAACTTCGCCAAAAACTTCAATCGGATTGCCGTGCAGGCTATTTTTACGTACCTGTTGCCGAAAATCGCATTGCCAACGCTGGTTATTTTGCTCTACATTGGTTATCTCAACGAATGGCAAGCCGCAATTGGGCTACCTGCATTTTATGCCATCGGGCTCATTGGGCTAGCTGCGTATGTGGTGCAGATCGGTCAATTCAATCTGCAACCCAAGTTTCAATTTTTGCAAAAGCCATTGTTGCGAGAGATGGGCGTTTATGCCCTTTATGGCATTCTGGGAAGTCTGGGCAGTATGCTAGCCTTGCGAATTGATGCCCTGATGGTGCTCAGCCTAATTGGCAAAACCGAGACTTCTACCTATAGCATTGCTTATTTTATGGCCAATGTGATCGCTATACCAGGTGGTAGCATTATCGCCATTGCTTCGCCTATTCTGGCTCAGTCCTGGGCCAAAAATGACATTGCTAATATTGGGAATATTTATCAGAAATCATCCATAACCTTGGGGGCAATCGGATTAGGCATTTTTTTATTGATTGCCATATCTATTGACCAGCTATTTGCGCTGATGCCTAAGGGCGAAGCCGCTAGCTTGGGAAAATATGTATTTTATATGATTGGTTTTTCCAAGATTATTGATTTGTTGACCAGCGTGAACGGGCAAATCATTAGTTTTTCAAAGCACTTTCATTTCAATCTGATTGCAATTAGCATTTTAGCGGTTTTGAATGTATTTCTCAATTACTTTTTCATTCGTACCCTTGGTCTTGGTATCAATGGTGCCGCTTTGGCAACTTTGGTTTCTTTGTTTTTATATAATCTGATCAAGTTGATATTCATTTGGGTAAAATTTGGTATTCAGCCCTTTTCGATGAATACCCTTTATTTGTTTGCTATCTTTGGAGGACTCTTGCTTTTGGGCATGTTCTTTCCAGCTATTTCTATCGCTGCGTTTCCCGAAAAACTCGTCACATTGCTCAATATTGGGCTCAAATGTGCACTCATTGGCATCGTTTACTTGGGGTTATTGTATTGGACTCGCACCGCGCCTGAGATTAACAAAGCTATCGAGCTTTACAGCCAAAAAGCACTAGAATGGTTCAAGCCCTAATCGCTGACCATTTCCACGACCAATCTGTCCGTTGCTTTCGCAAAAAACGCCACTCAGTCATATTGGTAAAAAAATAATAAAACAAAATTTGCATATCTTCTCTTTTTAGCTAGCTTCGCGGCAAAAAGAACCATGAATAGAATTCCCATGACAATGCGCATGCTATGCAGTTTGCTGGCGGTTTTTCTCGTTAGTACAGCATTTAGCGTAAGCGCGACACAAGCATCCGAAGAAGCATGTAGCCTCTATGTTCCGAATATTTTTTCGCCTAATGATGATGGCATCAATGATCTATTTCAACCGGCTACCAACTGTGCCCTGAGAAGCTATCAAATGAAGGTGTTTAGCCGCTGGGGGCGTCAAGTATTTGAAAGTCGCCGCCTTGAAGATGGATGGAATGGTAAAGCCAATGGCGCAAAGCTTCCGGCTGAAACTTATGTCTACTATATCCAATATTCTTTTGAAGAATCAGACAGTACCTTTACAGAAATTCTGAAAGGAGATGTCTCTTTAGTTCGCTAAACAAAGTGCCTGCAATCTATAATGGTAGCAGGCATTTTGATTCTCGTTTTCCAGTTCCTTCACTTTAACAATCTTACGCTCCTCTATCCTATCTTGTATATGGCAACTGCCCAAATTATTATTGTCATCTGAAAAGCTGATCTGCTCCTTTTTTTGCGAAAAACGGTTTGTTTATCGTGGCAAGGTATTACTTTAGCAACTAATAATTGCCATGACAACTAATATCAACTGAAAAAGCCTTATTTTATGAAAAGGTTTTTCAGACAGACACCCTGATCCGATGCGTTTTTCCTATTTATTCACCTTTTTGGTGGTCGCAACTGTACTCCAAGCCCAAATTGGGCCTATCCATCCTGCCAAGGTCGATAGCATCAATCAATCTGCTCAGTCAGATAGCCTTTCACTCATGGATCGCATCCGAATCGGAGAACAGGGTATTGAACTTGCCGAAACGATTGATTACCCAAAGGGTAAGTTTGATGGCCTAATGACCATTGGTATTGGTTACCTCAATCT
>JALEHC010000039.1 GCA_022763215.1 Saprospiraceae bacterium | reverse complement strand
TGGTGGTTCCTATTTCTTTTTATACTTGCCACATTCAGGTATGGAAATCGACATTCCACTTCTCTATTATAAGCCCAAAACACAACAAGCAGATGCTCCCGTCCAACCGGACTATGTGGTTGAGCCTTCTGCACAAAATATTGCAAAAGGAGAAGATGCGGCCTTACTTAAAGTTTTGTCACTCCTCAAATAACAGAACAAAAAGTGCACTTTTTTGCTATCCGAGAATTATTGTGTAGTTTGAAGCTTGTTTCCAATAACAAGCGAAAATGAACACCTTAGACTATATTATTGTAGCCGTATATAGCCTGGCCTTTTTGGGCCTAGGCTATCTTTTTAAAGATCAAAAAGACGGAAAAGATTACTTTCTAGGCGGAAAGAGCTTTGGTTGGCTGCCTTTGGGGCTTTCCATCATGGCCACCCAACTCTCTGCCATTAGCTTTATTTCAGCTCCTGCCTTTGTGGGGATGCGAGAAGGTGGCGGTATGCAATGGCTCAGTTATGAATTTGGTGTGCCATTAGCCATGATTTTCTTGATGGTTGTACTAATCCCTCCTTTATACAAATCAGGAGTTGTCAGTATTTATGAATATCTCGAAAGACGATTTGATAGTTCCAGTCGGTTGCTGCTAAGCGCGGTTTTTCTAATCAATCGTGGTTTTTCGACGGCTGTAATGGTGTATGCCGTTTCGATTATACTTGAAAGTGTCCTTCAGATCAATTTTTTCCACACCCTACTCATTATTGGTGTCATCACCCTGATTTATTCGTTTCAAGGTGGGATGAAAGCCGTCGTATACGGTGATATGATCCAGATGATCATCCTTTTTGTGGGAATTATCGCTTGCATGGGCTATGGCTTGCATCATCTAGGTGGCTGGGATGTATTTGTATCCAAAATGGATACTTCCCGTTTGACCGCGGTAGATTTCAATTCTTTTGGTTTCCAGGCAGGGGAGGAGTTTGGTTTTTGGCCGATGGTCATTGGGGGCTTTTTTCTGTACACTTCCTATTATGGCACCGACCAGTCACAAGCACAGCGTATGCTTTCTGCAAAAGACATGGGCACTGTCCGCAAAACCTTGATGTTTAATGGTCTGATCCGTTTCCCGGTAACCTTGACTTACTGCGTAATGGGCCTAATCATTGGTACTTTAGCGTACAATACGCCTAGCTTTCTGGAAAAAATTCCGGCAGATAAACCAGATATGATGATTCCGGTTTTTATCGCCGATTTTTTACCGCATGGTATGATTGGATTGTTGATTGTAGCTATTTTGTCTGCTGCAATGTCATCATTGAGTTCGACTATTAATTCATTGAGTGCGGTGACGATGGAAGATTTTTTGGATCGATCCCGAAAACTTCCGACTGAAAAGTATATGATGACTTCCCGATTCGTAGCACTTTTCTGGGGCGTAATTTGTATTCTTTTGGCCGCTTTCGCGGGAAATATTGCCGACACCGTCATCGAAGCCATCAATAAAATCGGATCTATATTTTACGGACCAATATTAGCTACATTTTTATTAGCCATTATGACAAAGCGCACGCATGCGATCGGCGCAAATATTGGCTTGTTAGCAGGCGTGATTGGAAATGTACTATTGGCTCAGTTTGCTGATGGAGTCGTATTCTGGTTTTGGTGGAACGCTATTGGAGCTGTCGTAACCTTTGCAGTAGGATATCTGACAAGTATGATCATTCCTGCAAAAAATGAAAAAGTACTCGACTTTTTTGTTGATTGGGGCCGACTAGGCAAAGGAGAAGCCATTATTTTGTTGGTATTCTTTGTCGTGATTATTTTATTGAGTTTGTCATTAAGCCAGTTTTTTGTTTAAAAATTGAGACGAAAAAAGTAAGCAAGCGGAAGAAGCCTGTATAAAATGGATAAGAGGTCGAATGAATTTTTTACTTTAGGGCTTTGATCAAAAAACAGAGCAATTGTCATCAAAATCTGAAATAAAGGCCTTAGAGCAATTGTTTAATCAGTTTCAGCCCGGGTTGGTAAGTTTTGCTTACCGTATTGTCCGCAATGAAGAAGATGCCTGCGAAATCGTACAAGATGTATTTATGGGGGTATGGCGTAACCGGGCTAAGCTCGAACTGAACGAAGGGCTAAAGTCTTATTTGTTTACCGCTACACGCAATCGCGCCTTGAATTATCTGAAAAGGCAGCGTGAGGAAAACGTTGAACTGGAAAGCGTCAGTTATGGACTGGCAGCTTCTACGAGTAGTGAAGATCAGCTTCATGCCGAAGAAATGAAAGCTATCATTTTTGATGAAGTTAGCAAATTGCCGGATAGGTGTCGAACCATTTTTTTGCTGAGTCGAAAAGAAGGTTTATCTTATAAAGAAATCGCTCAAAAACTTGATGTTAGTGCAAAAACGGTCGAAAATCAGATCGGTATTGCACTTAAACGCCTCCGATTACGGGTTTTTGGTGATGAAAATGCGGATCCGGGAAGCCATATGTTGGCAGAATGGCTGATTCTGATTTTTTTATTGGAAAATGCTGATCTGCTTGGGGGTATTACCTGATTTCGCTGTATTAGGTAGTGAAAACACATCAACTACAATTAAATCGTTGGAATTCAATCCCAACCATATGTAAGCAATCTAAAGAATGAACAAAGCAGGAAACAAAGAAATATTAGTCCACAAAAACCTGAGCGGTCAGCAAAATGCTGACGAAAAAGCAGCGTTCGAAAAGTGGAAAAAGGAGGATAACAACCATTCCCTTTTCGATCAGTTAAGCAGTATCTGGAATCAATGCGAAGACATTGATTTTTCTGTTAATTGTAATACGGCTGCTGAATGGAAAAAGCTCAGTGGCCAACTCTCCGGAGCCAAAGTACGCAAGCTGTCTGTTGGCTGGGTACGTGCTATAGCTGCCGTTTTAGTAATCGGTTTGATCGGAACCATCGCTTTGCTAACCGGTTTCCCAAACACAGGCCCTGCTATTGCGGCTACTTATGAGGTGCCTTTCGGCAAAACACAAGAGCTCGAACTCAAAGATGGTTCGCAGGTTCAAATCAATGCTGGTAGCTCACTGTCCGTCGTAGAGGGTTTTAATAATGAAAAACGAGAATTATTACTTGATGGCGAAGCCTACTTTGAGGTGGCTTCTGATAAAAATAAGCCATTTGTCATTCGAACTGATGAGGTATTAACTACTGTAGTTGGTACTGCATTCAATTTGAAAGCTTATCCAGATGATCCGATTATTCGTATTCATGTAACCGAAGGTACTGTCCGTTTTGAAAAAGAAAATGGCCCTCAGCGTACCTTAAATGCTGGAATGGCTGCTTTGTATAATACCAAAACAGCGCAAATAAGTGAATTGAAGTTTGAGGAAGATGCTAATGCTTGGAGCCGTGGAGTACTCATCTTTGATGAAACACCTTTCTCTGATGTCGTTCGTACGCTGGAAAGAACATACGCTATCAAAATCAAAAATAATACTGATCTGACGGATGTTCCTTATACATCTGTTTTTGAACAATTGTCTCAAGAACAAGCTATCAAAATTCTTCGAGAAACATTTGATTTTGAAGTACGCGAAAACGAAACTGGGCTAGAATTTTTCTAGCCTTTCTTATTGCTTTCGTCGGATAATATTGTACCTAAGTGTTAAATTCCCACCACTTCGGCTATAATGCGATTTACTTGTTGAGCTTGTAAATAGCCTTTATGTATATTTAGGGCATGAAGTGTTGGACTATAATACTTTTCGCCCTCTTTAGCACCGCAGCCATTGGGCAAACTACATCGCCCGAAATTTTCATTTCCTGCCGTTTCGAATCAAATACCTTGGCGGAGTGCCTTGATATTATTGCTGAAAACAGCGAATTGGAGTTTAGCTACAATAGTAGGCTACTTCCTGAAGATCAAGTGTTTACTTATCAGTTTAATGCGGTTAGTCTCAATACGGTCTTAAATATTCTACTCAGAGAAACTTCCTTGTCTTTTTCCTTACTGGATGGTTTTGTCATTATAAAAGAACGAAAAAAAGGAGAGCCACCTATTCCTCCAGCCAAGTTTTCCATTAGTGGTATAGTCGAGGATGCTAAAACCGGCGAACGCCTGATCGGCGCAAGCGTGTACTCCCTTGATCAGAGTAGAGGTAGTTACACCAATGAAAATGGCTATTTTTCTTTCTTCGTAGAGGCAGACAGCTTGCTGCTTTATGCCTCTTTTGTAGGTTATGAAACCAATAAACGCCCCATTGGCATTTATGAAAATACAGAGGTACTCATTCGGCTACAGCCAGATGGACTACTGGATTCGATTGTCATTGTCGGTTCTCGTTTTGGTGAAGAAGTAATTACCGTAGATCAAAATTTTGGGGCCACCACGATTACTAACGAACTTATTGATAAAATGCCTGGTATGCTGGGCGAACCCGACCCCATGCATACACTCGGTTGGCTACCTGGTGTACAGTCCGGAACGGCCGATTTAGGTAACCTTTTGGTA
>JALEHC010000299.1 GCA_022763215.1 Saprospiraceae bacterium | reverse complement strand
GTGCCGATTATGGTGGCGGTGCCACCAATATTAGCAGCATAAGCAATTCCCAACATCATGGATAATGCAAAAAATCGAATTCCTTTTTCGCTTAATGCCTCCCCAGATTTTTTGAGCAAATCGATAACCGACAGGGCAATCGGTAACATCATTACGGTAGTCGCCGTATTACTGATCCACATACTCAGCCCGGCCGTTGCAAGCATAAACCCGAGCACAATCCCATTAGCATTTGTACCCGTAATGCGCACAATATTGAGCGCAATGCGCCTGTGCAAATTCCAACGCTCCATCGCCAGCGCAATCATGAATCCTCCCATAAATAAATACACGACCGGATTAGCATAAGGTGCCGCAGCAGCCTTGCTATCCATCACGCCGAGCATCGGCAACAAAATGATTGGAAGAATGGAGGTAATAGCAAGTGGAACAGCCTCTGTCACCCACCAAACCAGCATAAACACAGCCATGGCAATAACGCGCCACGCATTTTCCGATAAGGCTGGTGACGGAGGCGAAAATTGTAATAACATGAGAAATAAAGCAGGCCCGATAAATAAACCAATCTTTTTCCCCAACATAACGGTAGTCTATTTTTGGCCCATTTGAGCCTTCATATCCAATTCTTGAAGTATAAAGTTTCCTACTTTTTCTCCTTGTGCAACGCCATAGTCAATCGCAGGACGATAGTGAATACCACCATATAATCGACTAATTGCAGCCTCTTCGGAAGCTTCTATAAATGAATTGAAAGATCGGACTGGCAAGCCGTATTCTACTTCCGTAGAATCGTCAAATGCAAAATTATCACCAAACAAGTCGGTCAACACGACGGCAGAAGCTCTTGAAATAACGCTGTGCCCAGAAGTATGCTCCGGAAATGGCGGTGTCTGCAAAGTAGGGTACCAATCTTCATCTATATATTTATTGATGTAAGTTTCCGGGCGTACCAGATTGGAACGATACTTCTCATCCCAACAACTAATAAAAGCATCAAATAAGGCAATCGAAGTGAGGGTATATGCCTGTATGGTTTTCATAAAATCAGCACTGTCTTTTTCACAGGCCAACTTTGTAATTCCTATCCAATGGCCACCTGGCGTAATCTTTTTGGTAGCGTACATCACATGACCATGCGTATGCGAAGTGTAAGGGTTGCAATCCCAAAACTGAGCAATGGCCGTGCGTTCTTCTTTTTCGTCTTCTTGTAAAGCCATGTACACTTCCATGGTTTCTTTATAGAATTTACTGTTTTTATCGATGCTAAATGCGGTTGGAGGAGGTGGCGTAAATTGACTGGCAGAGTCGATCACCATAGTTCGTATTTCACGCCAGTGAGGCTCAATTCCGTCCATGTAACTGGGTGGTGTTGGTTGCCATTTGCCCGGATCGTCACTATAATTGATGGCGTATTTTGGATAGGTTCGGGTTTTCTTATAATTATCGCCACCGGACCACTTCAAAATGTGGCTTGCCATTTCATTTCCATAGGCTACCGAACGTTCGAATACCTCTTCTGGAATGTCATGAGCCATAATTTCCTCCTTCAGTATCCGCTCATACTTTTCCATTTTTTCTTCTGAAAAAATGAGTGCTTTTCCCACAGTCAAAAACGCCTGCAAACTAGCTAATGGAAAGGCATATTCCAGATTGGGATCAGGTTTTGGTACATCTTTCAGGTCTGTAAGTTGACCTTCCAATGAACGATAAGACGGCTCTGCATTAACCATCACTTCATATGCAGCAATACTTGGATATGTATAAATACGGCTGGCAACTGGCGGCGAAAAAATATCGTGAACGATCACATCCGTCAATTGCTTCATGGATCGGTGAAATAATTCCGGATCTTGAAGTTTTTCCTGATACGCTGTTGAATGTTCCTGCTTAGTCTCAGTGGTTTGCTGGCAGGCTGAAAACAGCAGCACAAAGACGATAAAAGTTATATATCTCATGGATCAATTGCAATTTTATTGTTTCACACTAAATGTTTGTTTATCTACTCCGATTCCTTTAATAGTAATAGATTTCCAGGCTTTTGGCAAGTTAGTTTCTAATTGTTGAATTCCTGAGGGAGTTATTTCTAAACCTCCAAACCCATAAATCAATGTTTGTAAGGTGCCACCGGCACCGGTAGCAAAATAAGGATTGGTTCCGCCAGCCGTTTCTGCAAGTACTCCAAAGGGAGGTACGCGATTTGGCTGATAAGACTGGTTGAATAAACGGTAGGCTTTTTCAGGCTCGTTGAGGCGCGCATACAAAGTGGCCAATACCGAAAAGCCCATAGCCGGGCCATTTGGAGACATCCGAGGTTCATAATATTTCAAGTCCCGTCGAATGTTTTCTTCCCCCTTGATAATTTTCATGGGATAAGCCAACAAGTTGGCATCTGCTTGTTTGATCATCACTCCGTCATACGTTGCGTTTTCACGGGTGGTACCATCTTCAAAAGTCAAAATCGGAATGTTATTGGCTACATGCATCCAGTCAGGATCTGGTTCGAGGCCTAGCTCTTTCGCGGCAGCGGTCGCATTGCGCAACACGGTTATGGCCATGCCGTTAGTATAAGCATTATTGTCGATATTTTCCTCCCATTCATTGGCACCAATTACGTTATTAATGTCATACTGTCCAGGGCCATTGCGTTCTACCCGACTTGTCCAGAAGGCTGCAATTTCTTTCAACATTGGGTACCCTCTGGTTTCCAACCAGTTTTTGTCTTTGGTAACCAGATAATATTGCCAGGCAGCCCAGCCAATATCACCCGTAATATGGTGCTGAAAAGGTCCGGTCAATGCCCAGACCGGCGTATCTTCTGAACCATCGCCTGCGGATTCCCATGGAAACATAGCGCCTTTGTAGCCATGCGAAAAAGCATTTTGTCGAGCTGCTTCAAGTCGTTGATAACGGTATTCCAAAATTGAGCGAGCCATATCAGGTTGTAACAAAAGCAATGGAGGATACATCCATATCTCTGTATCCCAAAATACGTGGCCATTATATCCAAGGCCGGAAAGCCCCATAGGCGACATACTAAAGGCTGTACCTGCACGCATAAAAGAGTACAAATGATACAACATAAATCGGACATCTCTTTGAGCAGTAGCATCGCCTTCAATTAGAATATCAGATGCCCATAATTCTTCCCATGCTGCATAGTGACGATTGAGAAGGCGCTCCTCCCCTTCCAATACAGCATATATCGTTAGTCTTTCTGCTTCATTGAATGGATCTTGGTATTGTTCGGACGAAGTCGAAGAAGCAATGACTGCGAAGCGATAAGTTTGTCCGGCTTTTAGCTCTTTAACAAATTTCATCCAATGTCGATCAAAATCCCAGTCTTCATGAATAATAGCTGGTTCAGAACCATGTTCGCCTTCAAAAATAAAACTGTTGGATACCGCTACTGTATGTTTTCCAGAAGGACTTTTCCCAACAGATG
>JALEHC010000298.1 GCA_022763215.1 Saprospiraceae bacterium | reverse complement strand
GCTTGCAAATGCCGTTTTTTGAATATAACTTTGAAATTCAAAGTACTTGTTATGACGCAAAGCAAACAGCATCATCTGGATGCGCTCAAAGAAATTCGCTCACTTATGGAGCGATCTTCCCGTTTTATTTCACTCAGCGGATTATCGGGTGTTATTGCTGGTTGCCTGGCACTTGCCGGTGCTGCAATGGTATATGTATATCTGGAAATATGGCCGTTCGAAAATCAACGCATCTATTATGTAGAAGCAAAAACTTCTCATAAATGGGGCTTAAACTATATACAGTTTTTTTTGCTTGATGCAAGTCTGGTTTTGCTTGGAGCACTAACCGCCGGTATCATTCTGACAACGCGCAAAGCCCAGCAAAAAGGCCAAAAAATCTGGGATGCACTGACGCGTAGATTATTATGGAACCTAATGATTCCGCTGGTCGTAGGCGGTTTATTTTGTCTGGCGTTATTGCATCATGGATATTTGGGCTTGATTGCTCCTTCCACGCTGATTTTTTACGGATTAGCATTGTTGAACGCCAGTAAATATACTTTGCACGATATTCGATATCTTGGTCTCAGCGAAATGATACTTGGACTTATCGCCTTGTTTTATTTGGGCTATGGCCTAGAATTTTGGGCTATTGGTTTTGGTGTTTTGCACATTGTATATGGTTTGATGATGTACTACAAGTACGAAAGAACGGAAGTTGCCGCAGCATAATCATTATGAAGAATATTATTGTCAACTTAAATAAAATCTTTGATCATCGGGTACGGCTGGGTATTATGTCGATACTTATGGTCAACGATTGGGTTGACTTCAAAACGCTCAAAGAAATGCTGGAAGTCACAGATGGACGACTAGCTAGCCATATCAAAGCATTGGAAAGTGCTGATTTTATTGAAGTACGTAAACAATTTATCGGACGTAAGCCCAATACTTCGTACTCCGCTACTGTAGCTGGCCGAAAGGCTTTTAATGATCATCTGGATGCATTGGAACAATTGCTGAAGCTGCGAGAATAAATTTTTTTACACTTAAACTTTGAAATTCAAAGTACTTTTATGAAAACTAATCTTGTCCTAAATTATCCGCTTCGCAGCCTTCGCAAATGGCTGGCGCTTGGCTTGATAAAATGGCTGCAACCTTTATACATGAAGCTTCGGAAAAAGAAAAATGCCTGGCAATGTACTCGACAGGTGGATTTAAAAAGCTACCCGTTTTTTACGCTTGGTGGTGCACTATACGACTATTTAGAAACACATGGTTTTGAGTTGATTACAGGTTTTGAAGACCATGATATATTGCACGTACTCTTTGCGTATCATCCACATGTTTTAGGCGAAATTGAGCTGCAGTGCTTCCTGATCGGCATGGGCAAACGAACCCTGCCGACCTTTGCCACCGTGCTCGTTGGTTATAGCCTTTTTCCAGAATGGTGGCTCCTTTTCAAGGAAGCCTATCAGCGCGGCCGTACATGTTGCAATTGTAGTGCCTGGCAATTTGAGCATCTGCTAAACGAACCCATTGAGCACCTGCGGGCGCAGATTTTTCGACAACCTATTGATTCTCCCAACCCTCTAAATTTTTAATCTGATGCAATCACAAAAAAGAATTTTTATTCTGTTGGCATTGAATACGCTTTTCTGCTTTTCCCTGCTGTTTTATCGGCATTATGAAGTTGGAGTTGATCTGCTGGCGTATGATAGTATTTCCGCAATTAAACAAGAGCGTGGCCTGACCTTCCTATTTCTCGTCTGGAATCTTTTCTTGGCTTGGGTTCCCTATTTTTTATCGCTCCTCATTTGGTATTTGTCTCAAAAAGGATGGTCGCTCATCAGCTTATCTCCTATACTACTAGTGTGGCTGCTATTTTTTCCCAATGCAGCTTACATCATTACCGACTTTTTGCACTTGCGCTACCGAGCACCTATTCCGATGTGGTACGATCTGCTGCTGATTTTTTCATTTGCCTGGACGGGCCTTGTTTTAAGTCATGTTTCCTTACGCCATATCCACGAACTACTGCTACAATACTTTAACGAGCTTGTCAGTTGGCTCTTGATTATTGCTTGTTTGGCCTTGACCGGCTTTGGTATTTTTGTCGGTCGTTTTCAACGCTGGAATAGCTGGGACATACTATCGCATCCGATGCATATAGTTGAAGACATGATGGCTGTTTTGCTCCAACCGACGGACCATTTGCGGACTTTTGGCCTGGCGGTGGTGCTGTTCGTATTTCTACTGATTTTCTATATATCCCTTCATTTTTTATCCACTTCAAAAGCTATTTCTCATGATTAAGCAATTTGTACCTACTCTACTTATTGTTGGACTAGCGTTACTCCATTTTTTACTGTTTTGGGAAGCAGGCTCTGGTCTGAACCAGCTAATTTTTTCGGTATTAGCTTTGGGGGTACTTTTTTTTCTTCGGCGGGAAGAGTGGGAAAACCCGGCCCTTTGGGTCGTAGGAATAGGCAATTTGGTTAGTGCCATTATGATCGTCGTACATCACTCTGCCTGGGCACACTTTGTCCACTTTTTTTCTTTTGTACTCTTGCTTGGCTTTTTACAACATCGCGAACTTCGGTTTCTGTGGTTTGGCTTACTATTAGGCATTTTTAGTTTGTTCAGAGGGCCATTTTTAGCCTTTCGGCAAATACAACAAAAGTGGAAACCATCTCTAAAACTACCCGATTGGCATAAGTTACTTTTGTATGTTGTTCCATTCTTTTTGCTGGGAAGCTTTTTTCTGCTTTATGCCTTGGCGGATTCATCTTTTACGCGCCAATTAACAGCCTTTGCAGAACATATAATTGATCATTATTTGAGCAATTTCGTGCCTGAGCAGTTGTTGTTCTTCGTATGGAGTACGATTGTGGCCTTGGCGCTAGTGCTTCGCACCTCAAGCGCACAAAAATGGGTGTTTCGGCAACAGCCGGATACAATTGTACGCACTCGTAAAAGCCAGAAATGGAAGCATTTCATGCGACCACTTGCCTTAAAGACAGAATATCAAAGTGCATTGCTTTCCTTGGGCTTACTGAACGGTTTATTGCTCTTGGTCAATCTTTTTGATTTGCCGTTTTTCTGGATGAATTATGCCGCCCATACCTCGACTGAGCTGAGCACTTTTGTTCATGCAGGGACTTATGTTCTTATCTTTTCGATACTGGCTGCTATGGGTGTCATTTTGTACTACTTCCGTAAAAATCTGAATTTCTTTCCTGACAATAGCTTGCTAAAAGCATTGGCTATAGCCTGGTGTGTACAAAATGCATTTCTGGCATTTTCCATCGGATTTCGTAACCTACAGTATATTTTGCAAATGGGATTGGCCTATAAGCGGATTGCTGTATTATTTTTCCTCTTGCTGGTCTTGTTTGGCCTATGGACTGTCATCCGAAAAGTAAAAGACCGCAAATCTCTTTTTGCACTTTTCAATTGGAATGGCTGGGCTTTGTATGCCGTTTTGTTGGCGACAAGCTGCATCAATTGGGATGTGTTCGTCACTCGCTATAATCTCAGTCAGACATCGCATAAAATTGATATTTCATTCTTATTATATGAAGTTTCTGACAAAAACTATTTTTTACTCAAAGAACATCAGCCCCGCTTGTTGAAAAATTTAGATGTAGATCAGGAAAATTTCATACTAGGTATGAAAAACAAGGAAAATAGCATCCTTTATCGCCAACAAGACAGCCATTGGAAAAACTGGAATTGGGCAGATCAAAAAAACTTTCGATTATTGTCAAAGTCGGAAAAGTAAGAAGCTTCAGAAAATCCTTATATTCGAATCTGGTAGAAAAATGCTGCATATTCAGCACTAAATCTACCAGTCAAACAAAGATGATGTCTTAAAAATACATCTTTGTGTTTTCTGGAAACGTATTCAACTTTAAATCATGACAAAGCCAATCTTTGCAAGTTTATTGCTATTGATGATTTCTATTATTACTGTAAATGGGCAAGTCTTTAGTTTTGAAGAAAAACTCCAAGGATATGCTCATCAAGATGATCAACTTCATTTTCTTTTTGATGAATCGCATTATCAAGTGCAACCTTACCGAGTGGTTGTGACGGGCAGTTTTCGCAATTGGAGTCAGGATATGGTCGACCCCAATTGGCAATTACAAAGAAAAGGAAATGGATTGTGGACTTTAGCCCTCGAAAATAAAGACTACGATCACATTCCGCCTTTGACTCAGTTCAAATACCGCGTTGATAACGGAGAATGGTTGTCACCACCTGAAGAAGCACCCAACGAAAAAGCAGGAAACCTGGAATATATGTCTGGCTTCGATATGCCTACACTCAAAGCAGAGTTATTGGCCTCCGGCCAAATTCTAACCTTAGTAAGTGGCGTAGAACGTCCACTTCAAGCCAGCAATTACAAACTAACGGATGCAAAAGGAAACCAAATCCAAATTGCAGAAGTATTGCCGCGAACAGCTACCGAAACCATCTTAATCCCTGAAAAAAATATAGATATTGCCAGAGTACACTTTCTGGAAATTCCAGCTTTGGAGCTAAAAACGACCTGCTCGTTTGATGGTTGGTTTCGAGACTTGTATAGCAACAAACCACTGGGCGCTGAGATCAATCAGGCCGGAACGGCCACTACTTTCCGGGTATTTGCACCTCGGGCTACTGGGATGAAGCTTTATCTGTATAAGCAACATACAGACCAAAAAGCTTATGAAGTTGTGGATATGCAACGAGATAAAGATGGCGTATGGGAAGCTAGGATCGCCAAAAGTCTAAAAGGGGTGTATTATGACTTTACAGTGCATGGCCCCAAAGACGAACCTGGCAGCCATTTTTACGAAAGTACAGGCACCCACATTTCTGATCCGTATGCCCGAGTGAATGTCGATGCCATTGGTAAATCGAGAGTGTGGGAAGCAACAAAACCAGCCAGTCCACTAAAAGCGGGCATCCCGCCCATAGAAGATGTTATTGCTTACGAAGTACATGTACAGGATTTTACCGACCAATTACCAGTTGATGATAAGTTCAAAGGCACTCTTCCTGCCATGTATAAAAATGGTTTGCGCAACAGCAAAGGGGAAAAAATTGGCTTTGATTACCTGCTTGATTTAGGGATAAATGTCGTACACCTCATGCCGGTGCAAGAGTATTTACATTTTCCGGATGACGACTGGCAGGCTTCGTTTAAGGACGATCCGTACATGCAATCGCAAGGCATTGCAGAAGAAAACTACCAGTGGGGATATCGCACTACGCACGCTTTTGCAGTGGAAACACGCTTTCGCGAAAAAGGCACAGAACCTGGCACAGAGCGAGAACAATTTCGGGATTTGGTTCAGGCGTTTCACGATCAGGGTATTGCTGTTATTATTGATATTGTGCCTAATCATACTGGCGAAAACATGGACGGTACGCACCTTAATTTACACTTCAATGCACTCGATAAGTTGTATTACTACCGAACCAAAGACTTCAAGCACATTGGTGCTTTCGGGAATGAGGTGAAAACCGAGGAACGCCCTATGGTACAGCGTTGGCTGATTGATCAGTGTCAGCATTATATCAAAGAATTTGGCGTAGATGGCTTCCGAATTGATCTGGCTGGCCAAATTGATAAACAAACTTTGATCAAGCTCAAAGAAGCTATCGGACAAGATAAAATTGTATATGGCGAACCTTGGATTGGCTCTAATGATCCTGCCTATGAGGCCAATCCGGACTGGGATTGGTACAAGGAAGATTCACCAATTACTTTCTTTCAGGATGATAGTCGAAATGCCTTCAAAGGCCCCGTTTCTAATCCTACAACCAAGAAAGAATCTCGTGGTTGGGTGGGTGGCAACTTTGATGAAAGAGAAAATGTAATGAAGGGCTTGTCGAGTGGTTTTCCAGAAGATAAAACGCCTACTAGTGGTATCAATTATCTTGATATACACGATAATTGGGCATTGGCTGACCGCTTTGCCAAAAAAGATTTTGATGGCCGATTTGGAGTTGATGAAGACGAATACAAGATGGCCGCAACTTTGTTGTACACCTCACTTGGGCCGCTTGTTTTGCATGGTGGCACAGAGATGATGCGCAGTAAAGGCGCTGCTCCGCTCGAAGAAATAGTCAAAGAAACAAAGGCAGGCTACAAAATTTATCTGCATGGAAAGCGCGATACCTACAACCAGCGATTTGCAAATAACTTCATTTGGGAAAATGTTGGCAAAACCTCAAAAGACAAGGGAAGTTATGCTGATTACAAAGGTATGTATGCGTTCTGGCGTGGACTTAATCGTTTTCGCTTAAGCGAAATGGGCAAGGTATTTCGGGTGGCAGAACAGCCTGAAGATGGTTACTATCAGTGGCTTACGCCAAATAACAAGCGTTATCTTGGCTATATGGTCGCTGAAAAAGTATTGGTGCTATTGAATGCCTCGGAAGAAGCGTATACTTTTGAGCTAATTGATTTGCCGAAAGGCAAATGGAAGCTAATTGGCAACAACCAAGCAATTGACCACATCAATGGGGTAAAAGATAAAAAAGCCATTCAGGAGCTACGCGGCGGTACCCCTTATAAAATTGAACTTCCTGGAAAGGGCTTGAAAATATGGGTTAGAGAATAAGACTTTTTTGGACGCAGAGTTCGTGGCGTATTTTTCGTACAAATGCTCAGCGAGCTCCGCGTCCAAAATCAACTATTTTCGTATAGCCTCAATTTTTTGACCAAGGCCTCCGAAAATTCCAGCATTTTGCTTGTTTCCTCGGCTTGTGCCAAACGGAGGTATTTGAAAATCAGCAAAGCTTCACCATTACTTTCAACATGGTAGATATCCTTTTTTTCAAAGAAGCGAATCAATTCAGGGGTAAAAAAAGCCCTGATCGTTTCTTCATCTTCTCCTTTGAGCAGAAATTTTCTGGAAAATTTAGTAAATAATTGGAAATCAATGTCTTTAGCTCCTGAGAAAGCTATGACACGATCAAAGATTTTATCAAAATATCCTTCTTTTTCGAGGATAAACTTGGGAATGTGGAACGGTAATTTTACGATTTGTACCGTAGTGTTGTATACTTCAGTTGCCAATAAAGCACCCTCATCAAAGGTAATATCTGCAATTTCCCAATGTACATCTTCATTCTCGCCCGGGTAATGCCCTCTGATGATATTGGCTTTGTACTCAATTGGACGGATTTCAAAAAACTGAAAAGCGCGCAAATAAGAGTTATTGTAATCCACTTCATGCTGAAATTCCCAATCATTTTCTTTGGCAAAGAAAGCCAGCTTTCGTTCTCGAGGCGACAAGCGATAAGTGATAGGAATAAACCGGCTTTTGAGGGCCATTGGATGAGGCGAAGAGGCAACATGATAATCCAAGCCAGTCGTTTGGAAATCACCACCGGCTTCTTCAAATTTTCTTTCGTAATCATTCATGACTTCGAGTACCGTTAGGTCAACTAAGCGAGCTTCGGATAAGTGTACCCTTAGTTGTTGTTCTTTGGGTACCGTTTCAATTAACTTTTTTAGTCTCAAAATGCCCAAAAAGTTGGCGATGCCCTTTATCCATAATTCATAATTGCCATTGTTGTCACGAGTCAGGTAGGTATCTGATTTGAAAACCATTGAAAAAAAGGTAGTTACGGGCACTCTGGATAAAAGTATATGAACTAGCAGCGTGAGCATAAATCCTCCAATAATCCCCCAGAGCAAATCGGTAAACAGCGTGATAATAAGCGTTCCACAAAGAAACAATAACTGCTCCATGCCTTGCTCATAAGCGTGCTTGAATACCCGTGGAGCCGCTAGCTTATACCCCGTAAAGACGAGTATAGCCGCTAATGCAGCTAAAGGAATTTGCTGAATAAATGGCGCAAGAAGCAGCACAAATACCAACAAAAATACGCCATGGAAAAGATTGGACCAACGCGTCTTAGCATGATTGGAAATATTGACAGAGCTACGGGCTATCACCGTAATGATAGGAAGGCCGCATAACAATCCGGCGAAAGCCGTACTAACGCCAATTGCCATCAAATCTCGGTTGGTATCGGTTTCACGATTATAAGGGTCGAGTTTGTCAACGGCTTTGGCAATAGCCAAGGTCTCGATAGATGAAATGAGCGTAAGCGAAATTACTCCAGCCCAGAATACGCCTTCATTCATACGAGAAAAATCAGCGAAAAAGATACTGTCCAAAATATTAGATGGAAACTGGATCAGATAATGAGGCCCTACGGTATAGGTCGATCCTAAAAAAGTCATTTCATGCGTCTCAAAGAAATCAAACCAAAATACAAAGGGTACAGCTATGAAAAGTACCCAAACTGGAGCTGGTAAAAAATGAAATAATTTATAACTAATCTTAGAGTGGAATATTAGTAGCAGCAAGCTAGTCAAGGAGATAATTGTAACGAAAGGATTCAAATTCATAAGGCTGTTGGGAATATCCAGCAACAAGCCAATAATACTTTCTTCCTCTGAGCTAGTTCCCAAGGCCACGTTAATCTGTTTACCAAAAATAATGATTCCAATCGCAGCCAATACACCATGAATAACGGAAGAAGGGTAAACTTCTCCCAGCTTACCTAACCTGAATAAGCCCAACAAAACCTGGATACAACCCGATACAAAAACAACAGCACCAAAATATCGAATACCTCGCCCGGAGCCATCTTCCAGACTCATAATCGCGGCATAGCATACGGTAATAAGTCCGGCAGCAGGGCCTTTGATACCCACATAGCTTCCGCCAATAATAGCGCAAACAACACCACCAATAACACCTGAAATAATGCCTGACATGGGAGGTGCACCAGAGGCAAAAGCAACCCCAAGTGCAAGGGGTAGGGCCACCAAGGATACACTAAATGCAGCGACCAAGTCATTTTTCCAATGCATGCGGAGTCCCTTCAGCCCGGTGGCAGGCACTTCGTGTAAATTCTTTTTAGGCATCTTTAATAATTATCTGGGGAAGTCGGCTTACTACAAATCTTTCCGTGCCTTTTTCCTCGTTACGACGGTGGGCTTAAAATACTAAAGATGCCAAAGAAAACCAATCTGGGCTGAAAATCATACCAATCCGTCTAAATGCATTATTGACTTAGTTCTTCAATCAAACGTTGCATAAAGGCGACTCCCTTATCTAGTTCAGACTTGGCAATAAATTCATCCGCGCGGTGTGCTTGTGCAATAGAGCCGGGGCCACAGATAATAGCCTGAAATCCGGCTTCTGCAAATTGGCCAGCTTCTGCGGCATACGATACGGTCTGTAATTGATCATTACCACTCAGACGTTTGACCAAGTCTACTATTTCTAGATGATCAGGCGTGTCTAGCGGCACAACTGGCGGATGGTGCATGGTCGTAACAATTCGGGCACCTGGGAAGCGTTGTTGTAGTTCGCTTTCGCGAGATCGGCAGTAGGCTTCAAATTCATGATAAATATCCATGACATCATCTTGTGGAATGGTACGACAATCCCAGTGAAAGCTACAAATATCTGCAATGACATTGGGCGCAATCCCTCCCTGAATCGTACCTACATGAAGAGAGGTGTGATTCGGATCAAAACGATCATCGGTATGGCCAGCTTCAATGAGGCTATCCATTTTATTTTCCAGCCATACAATCAGTCGGGCCGCTTCGTGTATAGCACTTACTTCTTTTTTGATACGACTACTATGACCAGCAGAGCCATGAACGGTCGTTTCGAAGACCGTAATTCCTTTTTGACCAACAATGGGCTGCATCAGTGATGGCTCACCAATAATAGCGTACTTGGGTTGTTCTGGGTAGTGATTCATAATCGCGTTAGCTAGCTCTGACCCAGCTAGGCAGCCAATTTCTTCATCATAAGAAAATGCGAAATAGATAGGCTTTTTTAGGTCGGCTTTCCGCATTTCCGGAAGGGTAGCCAGACAACAAGCGAGGAAGCCTTTCATGTCGCAGGAACCACGTGCATAAAGCTTGCCATCTCCTCCGTCGGTTAGTTGAAAAGGCTCCGTCGACCAGTCTTGTCCCGCAACGGGCACCACATCGGTATGTCCGGAAAGTACTACGCCGCCGTCGGTGGCAGGGCCAATTCGGCAATGCAGGGATGCCTTTTGTTCTTCTTTATTTTCGACCAGGTAGGTTTCGATATTTTGCTCATGCAAAATACCTTGAATATAGTTGATAATACTCAGGTTGCTTTGTCCGCCAAGGACATCAAAGCTCACCAAATCACTCAATATTTCTGTTGCATTTTTCATGGTAGTTGTTTTTACGTAAGTTAGACAGGCCCCCAGTTGATGTATACACTAAACATCAGGAATACCCAGGCCATCAACAAAATCATACCCGCCAGAGGCATAATAAATCGTAGCCAGCGGTCAAATGGAACCCGGCAGAAGCTGAGCATAGCGATCAGTCCACCTAATGCCGGATTGAATAAATTAGTGACACCATCTCCAATCTGAAAAGCTAGTATAGTCGTTTGGCGGGTCAAGCCCAAAACTTCACCCAGCGGAATCATGATGGGTAGTGTGGCCAGTGCCTGGCCACTGCCAGACGGAATCATCAGATTGAGAATAGATTGCCCGATGGACATACTAACGGCAGATGCGTAAGTGGGCAGCCCCTGTAGTACGCTTGCCAGCAAATAAGCAATGGTATCGCTTACTTGGCCCATTTCCAGTACTTCTTTGATTGTGGTGGCATAGCCAACCATGAATGCACCCGGAGCAACTATACCGATGGATTTCAAGGCTGTTTCGCTGAACGTATTGGCATCCATTTTGGCGAAAAGCCCACAAAGAATGGAAATCATCACAAAAATAGCTGCAATTTCTTGCAAATACCAATGATAGGTGAATACGCCATAAAGCATAAAGGCAATCCCTCCGAGAAAGATACCGAGGAGTAGCCAATTGTTCCAGGATACTCGGTAAGATTCCAATGGCTGAGAAAGTGCCAGTCCACTCTCGTCTAACCCTTTTCCAAGGCTTCGGGTTTGGTCTTTGCTGATTTTATTGAGGTATCGAATATTATAGAAAGCCAGCATCGTCAGGGCAATAAAACAAATCACTGATCGCAGCAACCAGCCTGAAAATAAAGGCATCTCGGCTATGGTATGGCCGGTACCAACGGTATAGGGGTTGATGGGAGAAAGCCCAAAGCCTACGGTGATGGCGGCTACGGACATACCTGCGGCGAGTAGCAAGTCACCACCTATAGCTAAGCTCATGACGGCTGCGATGGGCACCATGGCGATGTTGTTTTCATAGCCGACAGCTACTCCTAGGAAGCCGTAAGTGAAGGTCATGACCAGCACGATGAAATTGCGTCGCTGTAGACCTAGTTTTTGCACGAAAGTGCCGACCAGATTTTCGATGGTTCGCGATTTTTCCAAAATACCAAACATGATACCGCTGGCAAGCACGACAAAAATGATGTCGGAAGCCGTTTTGAAGCCCCGTGGAAATGCCCGAAAAATATCGAGTAAGCTTAGTGGTTGTGATTCGATTTGTTGGTAAGAACCCGGAACAACCCGCTGCCGGCCATCGACTGTAATGCGTTCGTAGGTGCCTGCCGGCAAAATATAGCTCAGTAAGGCTGCTAACAGAATGATTGCAAACAGCATAATGACGGGATGCGGAATTCGTTGGTACCACTTTTTTGGAGTCATGAGTGGAAGGAGTTAGGTTAAAGAAGCACCAAATATAGAAATGAGTGCGGGCTTTTGGAAAATTTTAGATAAAGTCGCAAGAATAAAAACGGATTGTGCAGAATATTGCAATTAAATTATTTTATTTAGTGACTCTCCTCAAACAGCGAATAGAAAACATTAAGCGTCTAACTATTATCAAAACGAATGTGTACAGCAAGTATAAGTGTAAAAATGATCGATAAGCGACTAAGTTTGCCTAGAAAACGGTTGTTTAGTAGGTGTTAGTTGGCTAATAAATATTATTTTGAGCGATCATTCCCTTTAAGTATGAAACTTTAGCGTATTGGATGAAAAGGTACTTTTTATCCTGAATTTTGGTATTTAAAGAATTAATTAACTCTGTTATTGCAATAATTTGAACTTACTATGAAAGTGCCCTACTTTGTAACTCTGTTGACGTTCCTTTTTGGGATGAACTATGTGCATGCCCAATTTGCGCCGCAACAAAAATATTGGGAACAACCCCGTATGGAAGACTGGATAAATCCACTTCGATTTATGCAGGCTGACGAGATGGCTGGAAGTGCTTCTGAAGAAGCTGTAGTGCCATGTGATTGTACCGTCACCCAAGGAGGTTTTTCTGTTAATATTAGCTCGATGCTTGGTACGCAATTAGCGGAACCTTTCTACAACTATAATGCGAATGGTATTTCGAGTGCCAACACAGGACTAGAGCTAAGTAATACTGCTCGTTTGTTCTTGTATGAAGATCCCAATGGTGGGATTAGCTTTTTCCTGATCATGGATGATGATGATGGTTCAGGGGGTAATGCAAGCTACGAATTTGAATGTATGCCGGATGGAACATTTGTTGATTTTGTTGATGATCCGGGGTCTTCCGGTACGCCAGACAATGTCAGTGGTTCTCCTCCAACCTTTACCGCAGATTTTTCTTGGGGACCTCAGAATACTGATGGTGTGGTGTTTGGTGGCCTTGGCTGCGGCTTTGCCTTTGACATTTACCCAGGAAATCTGGGAGGAATAGGTGAAATCACCTGGGTAACCGGTGATTTGAATAATCCTATGTTTATTACCTTCCCAAGTCTAACGGAACGGATTCGAGTCAACTGTGGTGGCCCGGCTTGCTGTCCGGATAGCTTTGAATCAACTATTTTTTCCCAGAATGCAGGTTGTCCAAACTCATCTGATGGTCAGATCACGGTAACGCCTACGAAAGGTACACCACCTTTTACTTTCATCTGGGATAATGGTGATTTTGGTGGTACGATTACTGATTTGCCTCCAGGCGAATATACTGTAACAATTACCGATGCAGAAGGCTGTATGGATGAAGAGACGATCATCATCGACAATATGTTCGAAATTCCGGAAGGAACTCCGATTACTTTGGAAGCTTGTGGCGATGCTACAAATGTTGGTGTGTTTAATTTGGCGGCAGCCGCTCCACAAGTAGGTGGCGGTATGGTGACTTGGTATGAGGACATCGACTTGTTCTTCCCAATCCCAAATATTGGAGCTTATGCAACTCCTGCTACTACTGTTTACGCAGTTGTCAGTAATGGTTTTTGTGAATCAGAACCAGTTCCGGTAACACTTGAGGTTTTATTCCCTCCTGCTGCAGAACCTTTCCAGTCATTAAGCGAATGTGACTTGGGGACTGGTGAAGCTATCTTTAATCTGAATGAGCTGATCGATCCAATCTTAAATGGTCAAACCGGTACCGTTAATTTCTTTGAAGATCAAGGCGGAAACTTCCCTATAAATAACCCAAATCCATACATTAGTTCGGATGCAATGCTTTGGGCTGTAGTTGTTGATGAAAATGGCTGTGAGTCAGAGCCTGTTTCTTTCGAGTTGTTTGTGATCGAAGCACCAGATGCAAATGTCACTTCCGTTGAACTCTGTGATGAAGGTGGCGGACAAGCGACATTCAACCTTACAGATTTGGAAGATGATGTCAATAATGATCCAAACGTAAACATTAACTGGTATATCGATCCGGGAGCAAGTATCCTCATCAATGATCCATCTAACTTTACCGCAGGTACGATATCGGTATATGTGGTAGTAGATGATGGTGAATGTGAGTCACAGCCCACGGAGATCATGCTAACTGTTAATGAAATTCCAAGTGCTACAGATCAGGCGATCGTAGTGTGTGGTGACGAAACAGCGAGCTTTACGTTTGATTTGACAGAATATGAAGATGGAATCAATGATGGCGGTGCTTTGGCGGTAAGTTGGTTTGAAGATATGGCTGGGAATAATGCTATTTTGACTCCAGACAATTACCCTACTAGTTCAACTAGTGTTTTTGCCATTTTGGATAATGGATTCTGTGTATCTGAACCAGTAGAATTTGAATTGACAATTAATCCTACTCCGGTAGCAGTAAGTGATACAATCACTGTTTGTGCTGATATGGGAGATGAAGCGACCTTTGATTTGACGATGTTTGAATCAACAGTCAATGATGGAACTAGCGAACAAGTCGTTTGGTACGAAGATTCTATGCAAATGAATCAGATCGTTAATACGACGATGTACACCACTATGACTGATACTATTTTTGCCATTGTTGACAATGGTGATTGTCAATCTGAAGTTGTTCCATTCTTGTTGAATGTAGAAGGCTTACCTGTAGCCACTGCGGTTTCGGCTGAGCAGTGCGAGGAAGCAAATGACGAAAGCACATTTAATTTAACCGATTTGGATAATGGTGTTGCGAATGGCTCAGGTGCTGTCGTTTGGTATGAAGATGCCAACCTGACACAACCAATTGCTGATCCGGCAAATTATCTTACTGGTACAACTACCGTCTATGCAGTTGTTGATAATGGAGGATGTACTTCCTTCCCAGCAGAAGTAGATTTGACCGTATTTGACTTGCCAGAGCCCAATGTCGCCAGCCAAGAATTGTGCGAAACCAACAATGATCAAGCAACTTTCGACTTGACATTACTGGAAAACACCGTAAACGGTGGCAGTGGTACGGTACAATGGTATACAGATGCCAATGCGAGCATGGCTATCAATAACCCGGGAGCATACGTAAGCGGAACAGCTACCATCTATGCGACTGTGGATAACGGACAATGTGTATCTGAACCAGTTGAGGTTGACCTTACGGTAAATTTATTACCAGAGACCAACCCGGCAGATATTGCCGTCTGTGACGAAGGTAGTAGCACTGCAACTTTCGACCTGACAACACTTGAAGATGAAGTTAGCGGAGGTGTTGGTACCGTTACTTGGTATGACGATGCCAATCAGAATACGCCTATCGTTGATCCTTCCGCTTTTGTAAGTGGGGATAATATAATTTTTGCCTTTGTGGATGATGGTACTTGTGAATCAGAAGCACAAGCGGTCACAGTAAGTATACTATCTACTCCGGTCGCCAATATCACCAGCGAATCGCTTTGTGAAGAAGCAAATAGTGAAGCGACCTTTGATTTGACGACCTTGGAAGCAGATATTTATACGGGGCCTGGTGGCGTAAATTGGTACCTCGATGATCAGGGGATGAACCCAATTGCTGATCCAGCCAACTATCTGACTGGCACAACTACTATTTTTGCACAAGTAGATAATGGTGCTTGTACTTCGACCATTGAACCAATTGAGTTGACGGTATTAGAATTGCCAGAAACTTCTCCAGCAAGCCAGTCGCTTTGTGAAGAAATGAATGATCAGGCTACTTTTGATTTGCTTACACTAGCTAATACGGTAAGTAATGGTGCCGGTGGTGTAACTTGGTTTACGGATGCAGCAGCAACAAGCCCGCTTGGGCTGACTAGTGTTTATCCAACTACTTCTACAACTATTTATGCAGTAGTTGATAATGGTAATTGTGTATCTGCTCCTGTTGCAGTTGATTTAGAAGTTATGTTGTTGCCTACAGCAAACCCATATACCATCGAAGATTGTGATGATGGTAATGGTGGTGCTTCATTAACCTTGAATGATTATGCATTAGAAGTCAACCCAGATGGTGAAGAAGTGCTGTGGTTTGAAGATGCCGCGTTGACGACACCAATTGATGGTGGCACAGGGTATTTTACTGGCCCGACTACGCTTTATGCTGTTGCCGATGATCAAATGTGTCAGTCCCCAGCAGTTGCTGTGGATGTCGATATCACCTTAGCTATGGCTCCGGATGTAGAGTGTATTTTCACAAGTATTGATTCTGTGAATTTTGCATGGGACCCAATCGGTTTAGAATACGAGATTACTTATAATATCAATAATGGTGGTGATATCGGACCTGTTATGATTGCAGACACTTCCTTTGGTGTTGGTAATTTGGTAGAAGGTGATATCGTTGAAATAACAGTTGGTGTAATTGTTGATCCAGATTGCCCGCCAGTACAGTTTACAACAACAAGCTGTGAAGCGGACAACTGCCCAATTAATCCAATTGAATTTAATAACCTAGTTGATACTTACTGTAATAACGAACCTCCATTTGTAGTGGATGTTACGCCTCTGGGCGGTACGCTTACTATTGATGGCGTTACGAATAATACATTTGATGCCTCAAATTATGTAGATACCGTTATGCTCTTCTATACTTACATCGATCCGATGACAACTTGTGAGTATGTCGATAGCTTTACAATCGTAGTAGAAGAAGCACTTCAGCAACCTATGCTGGAATGTGTGGATCCAACTACCCAAACATTGACATTTAACTGGACAGACGTAGGTGCAGATGAATATCAGTTGGTATATACGGTAAACGGTGGTGACCCGGATACTTTAATTACCGACGAATTGACCTATACACTAGGTGGGTTAAGCGATGAAAATGACGTGGTGTTTGAAGTTACGCCTCTTGGTGATGCTCCTTGCGGAAATGGGCCAAGCGTAACTACCAACTGCTCAACCTTGCCTTGTCCACCACCTTCATTGGCGATTGACTTCCTTGATCCTTCTTATTGTTCTGACGGGCCACTTGTCGACCTTCCGGATTTGTATCCAAATGGTACATACAGTGGGCCTGGCGTTGCTGGTCTGACATTTGATCCGACTATGGTCGGGGCCAATATGGCTACTATCGCCTTTGAATATACGGATACGATGACGGGTTGTTCTTATATCATTGAAGGCATGACTGAAATCATTGAGCCACTTGAGCCACCAATGGTTTCTTGTACAGATATGACGGAAGTTTCCGTGACCTTTACATGGGACGCGACTTCTGATATTGGAGAATATACTTACACTTACACGGTCAATGGCATGAACCCTGTGAGTGGAAACATCATGGATAATACGCTGACCGTTACTGGTATTTTCCCAGAAGATGTGGTAGATATCACAGTGGTTGCACTGGGTAGTCAGCCTTGCGGCGAAAGCGAACCAGCTAGTGGTAGTTGTTCTGCATTGCCTTGTCCTAATGTGCCGATTACGATTTCTGGTTTGGACGCAGAATACTGTGAAGATGGCATGGGAAGTACACTAACGGCAACGCCTGTAGGCGGAACCTTCTCTGGTACTGGTGTGACTGGCGATCAGTTTGACCCAGCGGCAGCTGGTATCGGAACACATACCATTTATTACAATTACACGGATCCGGTAACGCTATGTGATTATGTAGATTCTGTAATGACGGAAGTATTTGAACCACTGGCATTACCAGAAATAACTTGCGAAGAGGCCACCACTCAATCTGTTACATTTAGTTGGTTAGATGTAAATGGTGGCGGTTCATACGAAGTAACCTATTCAATTAATGGCCAGCCTGCGGTTACGCAGACACTGGTTGTCAATATGCTTACGCTTCCAAACCTGAATCCGGAAGATGAAGTCGATATTACAGTAGTGGCAATAGGTCCACCTCCTTGCGGAAATAGCGAAGCAGCTACACAGACTTGTTCTGCTCTGCCTTGCCCTATCGTCACTTTCGATCTTAATTCACCAGCATTAATCTGCGAAACAGATGATGCATTTGCATTGGATCTTGAGATAAACAACCAGTCGACTATGGCCAATGTCGTGTGGAGTGGTGATGCTGTGAGTCCAGATGGCATATTCGATCCGGCGCAAGCCAATATAGGAACCAATACCATTACAGTAAGTCTTTCCGAAATTGGATGTGATTACGATTCTACCTTTACGTTGGAAGTCTTGCCTACTCCGGTCGCAGCATTTACTGCTGGTTCACTCATTTGCTCAGATAGCACGCTGACAGTGACTTATGAAGGTACCGCTACAGCTGATGCCAATATTATCTGGGATTATGATGGTGGTATGGTAGTGAGCGGCCAGCCAGATGGCACATTCGAATTGATGTGGGATACACCAGGTACCTATACGATTAGTTTGCAGATTGATGATGAAGGATGTGTCTCAGAAATCATTACACAGGAAGTAGAAGTGGTAGGTCCACTTGTACCAACGACTATAATTTGCGAAAGCATAGACCTGACAAGTATTCTGTTTAGCTGGGACCCTGTTGCGAATGCCAATGAATATGTGGTTACTTCTTCAACTGGAACGGGTACTTTGAATGGAACGACCTTCTTGGTAGAAAACTTGGAACCTGGCCAACAAGTAGATATTGAGGTGACCAGTATTGGTGATACGCCATGTGGACCAGTAGTAGCAACGGGTAGTTGTACTACCGATGAATGTCCTGACGTCAATATTGTACTTAATACAACACCTGTCATTTGCGAAGGCGAAGATGGGCAAGTAGAAGTACAAATTACGGGTGGGCCAGCCAATGAGAGTTATACTCTTGAATATTTGCTGAATGGTAGCACTGAAACGGCTATTGTTGAAGCTAATGATGTGCTAACTTTCCCGAACTTGCAAGCGGGTATCGATTTTGAAGTAGTTCAGTTCTTTGGTAACTCCTTTGCCGTTTGTACCTACGGAAATGCAGAATCTGTGTCTATTCAGGTGAATACACCTCCGGTAGCTGGTCAAGCGCTAAATGCATTTGAGCAGTGTGAGGGCGTGAACGAACAAGTAACGCTGGCTGATTTGTTGACTAATGCAGATGCAGGTGGTAACTGGAGCTTTGCTCAAGGTAATCTACCAGGCTTCGATGCAGCAACAGGTACCGTGAATACACCGAATCTTGATGCAGGCCAGTACGACTTTGTTTACACCGTAAGTGGTAATGGTATTTGCCCGGATGATACAGAAACGGTTAGTGTCGTTATCAACCCGAATCCGGTAGCAGATGCAGGTATTGATGCAGCACTTGATTGTGTGACACCAACGACCAGTTTACAGTCTGGAACAACTGGCGTAACTTACGCTTGGGAGTCTTCAACACCAGATGGCATTATTGGTAATACGAATGGTGCCAGCATTCAAGTAGGGGCAGCAGGGACTTATTCGCTGACGGTAACCAATGAGTTTGGCTGTGAAGATGTAGATGAAGCGCAGGTGACAGAAAGCTTTGACGAACCAATTCCTGTATTTAGCGTCGAAGACATCAGCTGCTTTGGTGCAGAAGATGGTATCATCATTGTGGATAGTATTACAGGTGGTGTTCCTCCATACGAATTTAGTCTGAACGGCCAGAATACGTCTTCTTTAGTCAACCTGGCAGCAGGTGAGTACACGATAGAAGTGACAGGTGCCAATGGTTGTTCTACGACAGAAGATGTTGTATTGGTTGAACCAGAAGAACTGATTGTAGATATCGAAGCAGATATTGAAGCCACCAATAACCTCATTACTTTTGGAGATAGTGTATTGCTGGAAGCATTCTATCAGCCTACCGATCGTATACTGGATACCATAGTTTGGTCGCCGGACATTGCAGGTGGATTGGATGTATTTGTTCGTCCAGAACTTCAGACAACCTATACCGTAACGGTGATCGATGAAAATGGCTGCTTGGCGATGGATGAAATTACACTCTTTGTAGAGAAAAAACGTCCGGTATTTATTCCGAATATTTTCTCTCCGAATGAAGATGGTACCAACGATATATTCTATATTCAGGGAGGTGAACAAATTGCAAACATCAAGACCTTCTATGTCTTTAGCAGATGGGGTGAGGCGATGTTTGAAGCGTTCAATTTCCAGCCAAATGATCCTGGTTTTGGATGGAATGGTACTCATCGTGGACGAGAAGTCAATACTGGGGTTTATGTATTCCTGGCAGAGATTGAGTTCAATGATGGCGAAACGATTCTTTACAAGGGTGATGTTACCCTGATGCGATAAACGAATGCTAAGATGAAAGTAATTCTTTCCCGAAAGGGGTATGATAGTAGTTATGGCGGTGGTGCCAGTCCGATTATGCCCAATGGAGATTTACTTTCAATACCGATACCAGCTGGTGAAAAGGAAAAAGGAATTCCTTATGCCAAGCTGAATTATGGAGAAAAAAACTATTTGAGCCTAATGCAGGAGCTGGGAATGAAAATTCCGGCTCCTGCCGAAGCTCATTTTGATCCTGACATCTTTGAAAAAGCATTAAACCGCCCTCCTGATTGGCAAGGAGCATTCGGTCAGCATGGTGCTGCGCTCAGCCATTTGCGCAATCTGGAAGTAACAAAAGGCGATATCTTTCTTTTCTTCGGTACGTTCAAACGTACTTTTCTTTCCGACCATCAACTCCAATTTGAAAGAGACTATCCTCGGCATATCTTATTTGGCTACTTAGTGGTAGATGAAGTTTTAGTGCCCGGCACTGACGACATACCAGAATGGCTAGAAGGCCATGCGCATGTCAAAAATCAATATTTGTACGGACACCTAAATGCCATTTATATCGGAGGTGAGTTTGGTTCATTCAAATATCACCCTCAGTTGGTACTTACGCGGGATGGTTTTTCTAAAAGTCAGTGGCAATTACCTGCTTTCTTTCATCCTGATCAAGGCACTTCAATCAGTCGGCATTCAGCAAAAGATATGCGGTTACAGGGCGAAGAAATGATGCTCTCTTCACGAGGTATTGGCCAGGATTTTGTCATATCAGGTAATAAAAAGGTGGGCGATTGGGCAGAGCGAATTATCTACCGGCATCAATAAATTTCAAAAAAGCGATTTCTGAACTCAAAATATTGTTTTATCACTTCTTTAGGAGCTTCTGTTTGCGGATAATGGCCAATT
>JALEHC010000297.1 GCA_022763215.1 Saprospiraceae bacterium | reverse complement strand
TCACGAGTGTCATTGTTAGCGCTCTGACAGCTAGCCAAGAAAGCTACTGCCAACATTGCCAAAAATCCGATTTTTACTTGCTTAAGCATGTAATTAAATTTTTTGGTTAAATTATTGATTCTTATACGTTTAAGAGTAGTTGACTCTTGTTGATAACAAATTTAAAAAACAAACATGAATTGCTTGTTAATAGGTTTTCAATCTTTGTTAATGAGTTGTTAATGACTTATTAAGAACTACGAAAAGCGAAAAACCGAGGACTTTTTACCAAAAAAAGGGATAATCTATCCATTTATCGAAGGAAAACCGTAAATAGCTGTTTTGAACGTATATTTGAAGTGTAATCAAAAACAAAGACACAATAACTACTTTTATTAGCCGAACACTCTACCCACTTAGTTAGAAATACAAAAAGTCGTTCCGAGCTACCGCAGCATCCGGAACGACTTAGTATGAAAAAAAGGCCAAGTAATTGTCTCTCGTAAGTGTACTAAGGGGGACAGTTGTTCTTAAAAAACTTATAGAGAAGTCTGTACAATTATTTTCTCTGTGGACAAAAGTTCTTGATCAGCGATTACCTGAAGGTAGTAAGTGCCTGGAGAAAAGTTATGTGCTTGTGTATCAACAACAACTTCGCTTTCGTCACTTAATTGACGCTGATAAAATAGTGTTCCATCCGTTTTAAAAATGCGTAATTCTGTTTTTACTGGGGAAGAAGAGGTTGTCAGATCGACATGTATATAATCAGCCGTCGGATTAGGAAAAACTTTAATGTTGGCTGAAATATCAGATTGTTCTGCCAAATATACATTTTTTTCACTTCTATTCTTTTCCAATCTTGAATTTTCCTCCTCTACATCCGAAATTTCCATCTGTAGACTTTGCGAATATCCACTTAGTGAAATGACAATTGGCATGGCCGATAGTTGTAATTGTAGCTTGCCATTGACTTTCGTCGGAACTCCCATCTGTGTTCCAGTCGCTGAATTTCCATCCAGTCGCCATGCATCTGTGGCATCAAATCCAGTCGTCCAGTCCACCGTTATTGTGGAAGCATCATCGCCATCAATAGGTCTCCACGCTACCAAATGTGTTGGATTGCCGTTTTCATCACCCATCAAATACATCCACGCAGTTTCATCTTCTTGTACTACTTCTAAAAATTGTTGATCACCCAAGTGATGAACCAGACTTTGCAAGGCATAGAAAGTTCTTTTCTTTTGAAAACCAGTTGCTTTTGAACCAGTTGTGCCTGAGCGACTCCATTTTTTAGAGTTGCCAAAGTTGCCATAAAAATACCAGGTAGCTTGTTGAATGCCCAACCGCATAGACATCAATGCTCCTCTGCTTGCATAAGCGGTTGCCGCTTCTTCGCTTACGCATTCCCCATGTGTGCAGTCTTCACCAGCACCATCAGAATCCCAACCCCATTCTGTCAGATAAATGGGCTTACCAGGCATATTCCTATTCCGAAAATGAATTGTACTCAACAACTCCCGCATAGTTGATTGTACGCTTTCCGGATGTACACCAATACGGTTGCCCATATCATCAGTCGCATAGCTATAGGTGTGTACATTGAGACCGTCTACCAAATCAGCAGTAGTGGACGAAAGTTTATCGCCCATCCAGTTGCTAAAATTAGTATTTGCGACTGCTTGCGCGTCAAATGCCTGAAGGGCACAAGGCAAAATTCGAATTGCCGGGTCCGCATCCCGGATTCCTTCTGCCATTCCTTTCAATATTTGACGATAAGTAACAGAGTTGTACGCCCAGGGTTCATTGCCTACTTCCACTTGGTAAAGTTGGCCATTGCCTTGGCTGGGGCCAAAATAGGTCGCCAATTGATAGCCATAATCATAAGCCGAACCATAAGGATCATCCCATTGACTATCCAAAAAGTTATCTAGTTTTATGGTATTAGAAAGTTTCATATTGGCATCTACAACTGGTTGGAATTCTCGATTCCAGTCTAGCCACCAACTGGCTTCTGTTCCACCCCCATTACCCATGCTTTCAAAATCAACTGGGTGATCCGGATCGGTCAAATCCCAGTCCAGATTGTGATAAAATCGGGTATGCGAAGCATATTGCTTATGCAATTGTGGGCCTTCGCCAGTCTGGAGCATGTCTGCAAATTTTTCATGTCCCCAACCCCAAATGGTATTGATTCCCAATAATTCAGAAACGGTCACTCCGCTGGCAACAGCTGGTGGCATAGCACCAAATTCTCCGTTCTGGTCATAGGCATCAATCTCCCAACAATAAACTTTATTGTGATTCTGAATTTTCAGGGTGTATTCCAGTTTGATGTAGCGAGCATTGACCTGCTGTTGCAAAATAGTGGTCACACTGCCCAAAGCTTCTGGTTCCAGATTTTGGATGAAAGTCCACTGCGCACCATCCTGACTATAATACAGGCTTACCGCTGTTGCGGCATTATTGCCTGCCCAGTGACGAGTTTTGATAACGCCTAATGGTTTTGATGCTCCAAAATCAGCAATTATAAATTCCTTCGGTGCTTCGGTCATTGCACCCACTTCAAATAGCAAGAAATCAGCAGATGATTCGAGCCTGATCCCATGGCTTTGCCCCCAGTAGCCGAGGTCTCGGATGCTGTAGTTATGGGCAGTGGTTAAGGTAGCCATAAGGGTTTGTTGGCCTTGATCATCCAGTTTGTAAACTAGAATATCACTATTTGCTTTTGCTTTAATGTGGACTTTTAAGAGGTTTTTGGCTGTCGCCAAATCTAGTTCTACCCAAGCTTTGTCCCCTGACTTATTGATCATGGCTTGTGTACTGTGGTCGCCATCTGTAACATTAATCAGATTCACTCCGGAGGATGAGGTTAGTTGGGTATTGCCTTTTAAGTAATTTTGATCCTCTCTGCTCAGATAATTAGAAGGTAATGGATTGCCAGATACCCATTGGGTCTGTATTATACCATCTACTACCTTTGGGAGTGTATTCGCGGCACTTGAAGAAGCGGTGATGTTGGCATCATCTGTGTAGGAAGGCATCGCACCAGCATAAGCATCCCAGCTCGGATCATTTACATCGTCTTCATTATCTGGCTGATAGCTATCATCATTATTGTCTGTAGTTGTTTCTTCATATTCAAAAGCATCGACTTCCCAAATGTAAGCACTGGTGTAATTGGCATCTGGTAATTGATGTTCTACTTTAATATATCTTGCTAAAACAGGAGATGGTAAAGTGATTTCATTGATGGTAAGGTCGTTTGGGTCTAGTTGTTGAACAAGCGTCCATGTATTGGTATCCGCACTTACGTACAATGCCGTAGCTGTAGCTGAATTATTACCTGCCCAATGACGTGTGTGTATTTCACCTAGGGTTTTAATTTCTCCCAAGTCAATTGTTACACTTTCTTTAGGCAGATGTGCAATGGCTGAGATTTCAAAAACCTGAAAAAAGCCATCTGCTTCTACTTTGAGGCGGTATAATTGTCCTTGAGGGATATAGACTTTTACAATTTGGTAATTCTGACTGCTACTATACTGTCCAATCAGTGTGGAGTCTGTAGCCGTGTGAAAAGCATAAATACGAAGGTCATGCGTGGTTTTTGCTTTTAGATGAAGGAAAACCATCTCTTGCTGATTGTTATAATCGAATGAAAACCAAGCTTTTCCATTCTGAGCATTTACATTTGTGAGTAGCGTCAAATCACTATCCGTTAACCTATTAGGATGACTCAGACCACTTGACTGAATATTAGCTGTTTGGTGGAGCAACATATTCAAATCCGTACGTGCTATATAATTGGTCGGAAATGCAGCAGCAGATACCCACTGTGTTTGGAAGTCATTATCCAATACCTTATCGACCGAATTATTCGCGGAAGAAGAGGCCCAGATAGTGGCGTTATCTGTCAATGAATTCTGTGCAATGCTACATACTGAAAATAGAAAAACCATTGCGAAGAGTGTCATTTCTCTTCGAATGGTCACGATTGTTTGGTCCATCCTTATTAATTTAGGTTACTACCCAATTGTTATCT
>JALEHC010000296.1 GCA_022763215.1 Saprospiraceae bacterium | reverse complement strand
GTGCGGTCAAAGCCTGCTAGCTCGTTATTGGGCTGCCATTCGAGCGTCAGATTATAATTTGTTAAACCTGTTCCTGTCACCCACCAAGTACGATTGACTAAATCACTAGTCAGTTGGCTCCCGATATCCCCTTCTTCCATCACGCGGTCTTCTACTCGTACACCTACCTCATTGACAAAACCACCTTCTATAATGACCATATTGTAGGTATCCTGCCCGATGGGAAAGGTCTGGCTGCCGGGTAACGGGCGGATGAGTTGCCCCATGCCATTTGTCTTGATATAATAAGCCGATGATGCCCCGGCAATATCGCCCAAAACTTTTAAATCAAAATTATTGAGCCGGAATTGACCTTGCCAGATGTTGAGATTAGTGTTGATATCAAGCTGTCGAAAAATTTCTACGCCATTTGGATTATTGAGATTGACTTCATCCAGTGTGATCGTGCCAATACCACTAATCAATTGTGGGCCAATGCCATTGAGGGTGAGGGTTCCTCCACTACTGACAAAAGTTCCTGAAATAATCATACTTCCGCCGATTTCAAAGCCAGTACCAATATCACTGCCTTGATTAGTAATGACAGAACCATTTTGAACAATACAATTACCCAACACTCGAAGGCCTGTCGGATTTGTATTTTGGTTGTAAATCTGGACGCTACCAGTACCACTCCCCCCGACATTGAGCTGTCCGAGTACGGTGGCGAAGCCACCACTGCCCTGGAACCGACTGGCTCCTATAGCCGGATTCCAATGGCCCGCAAAGCTTTCAAAAGTCAGATTAGGATAGTAGGTATTGATGGTCGAAAAAGAGGGGTTTCCAATGCCTATGTAACGAATGATCCAATTAGCAGAGGCTGGAATGTTTTGCATTCCGCCTTCATAATGGTCGCGATATCGAGCAGCCGAGGAATTATTGGTTTTGACGAAAGTCGCCCCACTTCCCAATTGCCAAGTGCTGCCATTAAAAAATACGCCGTTGCCCCCTCCGCTGTTAGCATGGTCTTCAAAAGTACCGTTTATTGTAAAATCAGCCCCTGCGGGATTTCCATCAAATACCTGAAGCGCAAAGCTTGCGCCAAGTAGACGCAATGTAGCTCCGCTTTGCACGTCAAGCGTTCCGACTTGTGCATCCGCTTGAATGATATCGACGATATGTCCTGATTGAATAATTACATCATCTGTGCCGGAAGGTAATTGAGTGGCGGGAACCCAGCTGCCGCTAAATACTTGCCAAGTCGATAGGTGGTCCCAGTTTCCGCTTCCGTTCGAGCGAAAGCTGTTAGAAAAGGCAAAAGAGGCCTGTAAGCATAGCAAGGCCATGAGCAATAGTTTCGTTTTCATTTGGTTGTCATTTTGAATGAAATAGTCTTGTTTTCACCCTGATGACACCGCTTTCGCGAAATTCCATAAAAAAAGCGCCACTTTTTTAAAAAAAGTGACGCTTTGTATCTTAAATGCTTGATTTACACATCATAATTGAGCACGGGAGCTAGCCAGCGTTCTGCCTCTTCTATCCCCATTCCTTTGCGCTCCGCATAATCAGTCACCTGATCTTTGGATATTTGGCCCAAGCCAAAATACTTGGATGAAGGGTGCGAAAAATACCATCCACTTACCGATGCAGCAGGGTACATCGCATAACTTTCTGTTAGTTTGATACCAATATTATTTTCGACATCCAACAATTTCCAAAGGGTGCCCTTCTCGGTATGCTCCGGACAAGCCGGATAACCCGGCGCCGGGCGAATACCCTGATATTTCTCAGCTATGAGCGAATCGTTGTCGAGGTGTTCATCGGTGGCATAACCCCACAATTCCATGCGCACATACTTATGCATACGTTCGGCAAAAGCCTCCGCCAGACGATCAGCTAATGCTTTGACCATGATGGCGTTGTAGTCGTCTTGCTGATCTTCAAAATGTTTGATCCATTTTTCAATGCCCACACCAGTGGTGACAGCGAAAGCACCGATATAGTCCTCTGCCGTATCTTTTGGTGCAATAAAATCCGTCAATGACAGATTAGGTTGACCAGGTGCTTTTTTGCGCTGCTGGCGCAAATTGTGCAACAAAAATGCCGTTTCCGTTCTGTTTTCATCTTCAAATACCGCAATATCATCTTCGGAAATAGCATTAGCGGGGAACAGACCAACTACAGCTTTGGCTTGCAGCCAATTTTCATCAATCATTCTGCGCAGCATGCTGCGTGCTTCGTTATATAGTTTTTGAGCTTCCTTACCCACTATTTCGTCCTCCAGAATGGCCGGGAATTTACCCGCAAGCTGCCAACTAGTAAAAAATGGTGTCCAATCGATATACTCACTCAATTCCTCCAATGAATAATTATCAAATATTTGGATCCCGGTCTTCTTTGGTTTTGGTGGCGTATAGCCTGACCAGTCGAGAGCTAGTCGGTTTTCCCGAGCTTTATTCAGGCTGATATATTTTTTGTTGGACTGGCGATTACCGCGGGCAACTCTTACTCGTTCATAATCGGCTTTGGTGTCTAAAATAAAATTACTTCGGGTATCGCCTTCTTCACTTAACAAAGAGCTGGCAACAGCAACGGAGCGAGAGGCATCCAGTACATGAACTACCGGACCTGAGTACTGCGGCTCTATTTTCACGGCAGTGTGTGTCTTGGAGGTCGTCGCACCACCAATCAATAATGGAATTTTAAAGCCTTGGCGTTCCATTTCTTTGGCTACAAAAACCATCTCATCGAGTGATGGTGTAATCAGACCACTCAGTCCGATGATATCTACATCATGTTCTTTGGCTGCTTTGAGAATTTGTGCTGCCGGAACCATTACCCCAATGTCAATGATTTCGTAATTATTACAGCCCAGTACTACTCCTACGATATTTTTACCAATATCATGTACATCCCCTTTCACGGTCGCCATCAGAATTTTCCCTTTGGCTTTTCCGCCGCCAGTGGCTGCTTTTTCCTCCTCTATATAAGGTGTCAGATAAGCCACTGCTTTTTTCATTACCCGCGCACTTTTCACCACCTGAGGCAAGAACATTTTACCGGAACCAAACAAGTCACCGACTATATTCATGCCGTCCATTAGCGGCCCCTCGATCACCATCAGCGGGGAAGGCAACTTCTGACGAGCTTCTTCTACATCTTCCTCGATAAACTCGGTAATTCCTTTCACTAGTGCATGTCCAAGACGTTTATGCACATCATTTTCACGCCAGCTTAAGTCTTTTTTGATCGTTCGGCCACCACTCCCTTTTAGCGTTTCCGCAAATTCTGTAAGTCGTTCGGTAGCGTCTTCACGACGATTGAAAAGTACATCTTCTACTCTTTCGAGTAAATCTTTTGGAATTTCTTCATACACTTCAATCATCCCGGCATTTACGATGCCCATATCCATTCCGGCTTTAATGGCATGATAGAGGAATGCAGCGTGCATAGCTTCCCGCACTACATTATTGCCGCGGAAAGAGAAGGAGATATTACTCACCCCTCCACTAATCTTGGCACCCGGGCAAAGCTCCTTGATTTTGCGGGTTGCTTCGATGAAGTGGATAGCGTATTCATTATGTTCTTCAATACCCGTTGCTACTGCAAAAATATTAGGATCGAAGATGATATCTTGTGGTTTGAAACCTACTTTTTCGGTCAAGATTTTGTACGCTCGGTGGCAAATTTCAACCTTTCGCTCAGCAGTATCCGCTTGGCCTTCCTCGTCAAAAGCCATCACGATGGCTGCAGCTCCGTAGCGTCTGACCAACTTGGCTTGTTGAATAAAAGTTTCTTCTCCTTCTTTGAGGGAGATGGAATTCACAATGCACTTTCCTTGAACGCATTGCAAGCCAGCCTCGATGACTTCAAACTTTGAAGAATCAATCATAATAGGCAGTTTGGCAATATCAGGTTCGGCCATCAATAAATTTAGAAAATCGACCATAGCCTTTTGTGAATCCAGCAAGCCTTCATCCATATTTACATCAATCACCTGAGCACCTCCTTCCACCTGATGCAGCGCAACAGACAAAGCTTCCTGGTATTCTCCCGACTTAATCAGCCGGGCAAATTTGCGAGAGCCCGTTACATTGGTACGTTCACCAACGTTTACGAAATTGGTTTCAGGTCGGATAATGAGTGGCTCTAGTCCACTTAGCATAGTATATTCGATACCAGTAGGTATTTCGCGTGGCGGCACAGTTTCAACCGCTTTTGCCATAGCGGAAATATGGTCAGGTGTTGTTCCACAACAACCTCCAATAATATTCACAAAACCGCTGGAAGCGAAATCTTTCAGGTAGCCCTGCATTTCGTCGGCTCCCTGATCGTATTCTCCAAATTCATTGGGTAGTCCTGCATTTGGATAAGCACTTACATAACAGTCTGCAATTTTAGAAAGTGCTTCCAAGTGAGGCCGCATCTCGGTTGCTCCCAATGCACAATTCAAACCAACACTAAGCAGATTCATATGACTAATAGAAATCCAGAAAGCTTCTACGGTTTGACCAGAAAGCGTTCGACCACTTGCATCTGTGATGGTGCCAGAAACCATAACCGGAATATCAAGCTGACGCTCGTCAAGAAGTTGGTCAACTGCAAATAATGCCGCTTTTGCATTTAGGGTATCGAAGATCGTTTCCACTAAAAGCACATCCGCACCTCCATCTACCAAGCCTTTGGCTTGCTCGTAATAAGCATCGACCAAACCCTGAAAAGTAACCGCTCGATAGCCTGGATCATTTACATCCGGAGAGATGGAAGCCGTCCGGTTGGTAGGGCCCATAGCACCAGCTACGTAGCGAGGCTTATCGGGATTTTTTGCGGTATATTCAGCGGCTGCTTTTTTCGCTATTTTGGCAGATTCCAGATTGATTTCGTAGCAAAGTTCTTCCATGTCGTAATCGGCCATGGAGAACGTATTGGCATTGAAGGTATTGGTTTCAATAATATCTGCCCCTGCATCCAGATAAGCTTTGTGGATGGCTTCAATAATTTGAGGTTGAGTAAGAGATAGAAGGTCGTTGTTACCCTTGATATCCTTATGAAAATCCTGAAAACGATCTCCACGATAGTCTTTTTCTTCCAGTTGGTAGCTTTGGATCATGGTACCCATTGCACCATCAATTACCAGGATACGGTTTTTCAGAATTTCCCGAATAGAAGGTTGTTTCATATCTAACGTCTTTTGTGATTCACACTTACTTTGTCAAAAATATAGTGGTAATTGAAAATTTAGGCGAAAGCCGAAAAAGGCTGAGATGAGTGGTTAATTAAAATTGACTTCATCTCATTTGGCTGTACTATTTGATTATTGGGCTTGTATTCTGATTGTGAGATTAAAAACACGGAATCAGTAGCAAAGTTATGGAATTCCAAAATTAAATAGTCATCGTATCCCTATCATTTGTGATTACGATTGTGGGAATTATTTTGTTGAAGGGTTTGTGTCTGTCATTTGACGCAAAAACACTTTCTCAAATCGTTAAAGATCAATAAGATGTAATTACTTTCAAAATCATTTGAGATATTTACATAATATTTAGGAAACAAAGCGGTACTTGTTCCGTATAAAGCTGTGTAAGATAAAATATCCCATAACTATTAACAAAAACAGCCCACTTTACAGACTGCACGGGCGATGACTAAAGATGAAAACACTTTCACTAAAAGCACTAATCTTTTTAGGTTTAGTTTTATTGGTTTGGGCTTGTTCCCAAGATCAATTAGCTAACCCTTTTGACGTTCAATTAAAGAAAAGATTATCAAAACTTTCACCAGACGGAACGGAAGAATATTTCATTCTGCCGGACGAAAGAGATTATGCATCCATTCCACAAGGAAAAGGTAACCCGATTACTTACGAGAAGGTTACGCTCGGAAAATTACTTTTTTACGAGACGGGACTTGCCAGAGAGGCCGTTGCTGCCCGTGGTATGAATACCTATTCGTGTGCTACTTGTCACTTACCGACCGCTGGTTTTATGCCCGGAAGAGTGCAGGGTATTGCAGATGGGGGTACCGGATTTGGTGACAACGGAGAAGGCCGCGACCGTTTTGATGAATATGAAGAAGGAACGTTGGACGTACAAGGCGCAAGAGCGTTGAGCTTGCTCAATGTAGCTTATGTTACCAATACTACCTGGAATGGCAAATTTGGTGCAAACTACGCCAATGTAGGTACAGAAAATGTTTGGGGACAGGCTGATGAAACCACAGAAATTAATCATCTTGGATATGATGGTCTGGAAAGCCAAAACCTGGAAGGACTTGATCTACACCGGATGGTTGTAGATGATTATGTGCTGGATTCGCTGGGCTACCGACCTTATTATAATGCGGCATTTGCCGATTGGCCAAATGAGGAGCGTTATAGTAAATTGGCGACTAGCTTCGCTATTTCAGCTTATTTGCGCACTTTATTAGCCAATGAATCACCTTACCAACAATGGCTGAAAGGCGACCTTACCGCTATGAATGATGCCGAAAAGCGCGGTGCTTTATTGTTTTACAACAAAGCGGGCTGTTACCGCTGCCATAAGGGACCCTCCCTGAGTTCTACCGAGTTTCACGCCCTTGGCGTAAACGATTTGTACCAGTCGGGCGAGGCTTACCAGACCGACGCAAATGATAAGCGTAATTTTGGCCGTGGTGGATTTACCGAAAGGGAAGAAGATATGTACAAATTCAAAGTGCCATCTATTTATAATATGGGAGATTCTCCATTCTATTTTCATGGCAGTAGTAAACGTTCGCTGGAAGACTTGGTGGACTATTTCAATGAAGGTGTGAAAGAAAATCCGAATGTACCACAGGAACAGATTTCATCCTTTTTCCACCCACTTGAACTAACCGATAAAGAAAAAGAAGACCTGGTAACTTTCCTGGAAACAGGCTTACGTGACCCGAATCTGGAACGCTACGTACCAGAGGAGGTGCTTTCTGGTAATTGTTTCCCAAACAATGACCACCAAAGCAAACACGAATTGGGTTGCCAATAGACTTGTTCACCGCATCATCAAATGGCTACAAGCGGCAAAATTTCATCCTGTACTTCGTTGAAAAGCCTCGCCGATGCTAAGGCATCGCCTAC
>JALEHC010000295.1 GCA_022763215.1 Saprospiraceae bacterium | reverse complement strand
TTCTTTTGCTTTCGCAAAATAGGAATCGGCAGCGTGCTCAAATCTTCTCCATAACAAGTCTTCCCCTCCAATTTGGGATACTTTGCTCCCGGCATAGGCTTCGGTACAAATTGGTATGGCATCTGCTCGCCCATTTGCCGAAAGGCTGGATGCCCGTAAAGCTGAAACTGTTTGCGCGTACCGCGCCCCACACTCACTTCTGTGCCTTCCAGAAAACAAAGCGAAGGGTACAAATAAATGGACCGAATATTTGGTAAGTTGGGGGAAGGCTTGATAGGAAGTTCGTAAAATGTCTGGTGGTCGTAGTTTTCACAAATAATGACCTCTAAGGAGCATTGCACACTGTTTTTTAGCCAGCCTTCTCCATTGATCATCTGGGCATACTCCCCTACTGTCATTCCGTGAACTACAGGCACGGGATGTAAGCCTACAAAGCTCTCAAAACCAGACTGTAAGACGGGGCCATCGACATAATGACCATTTGGATTGGGGCGGTCTAGTATTAGTAAAGGTAAGTTATGCTCAGCGCAGGCTTCCATCAAATAGTGCATACTTGAGATGTAAGTATAGAAGCGCGCACCCACATCCTGTATGTCAAAAATGACGATATCTATGTCGGATAGGTCTTCGGTAGCAGGCTTCTTTTTTTTGCCGTAGAGCGAAATGACTGGCAGGCCCGTTTTACTGTCCTTACCATCTTCCAACTTTTCACCGGCGTCGGCGGTGCCCCGAAAACCATGCTCAGGGGCAAATATTTTCTGAACAGAAACGCCAAGCTGAAGTAAAGTATCCACCAAATGCGTATGATTGATGACAGAAGTTTGATTGACCATTAATGCTACTTTCTTGCCTTTGATCAGAGGTAAATAAGCATTTAGTCGCTCCGCTCCTACTTTGATTGCTGCTGTTGTATCGCTTGGTGGTTGATCTGCTGTTTCAGGAACTACAGTTCTGGTATTACTACAATTTAGTTGAAAAACAGCCAACATTACAACAAATATTTGCAGCTTTATCATCATTTTGTTTTATTTTTTCTAAATTTATCTTAGTGAAAAAATCAATTTTGGAGCATAAACTGCTTCAAGATACACAAACGAGAGCGATTCCGAAGATGAAGAAAAAATTATATGCCGTAGTTGACCTCGAAACAACGGGAGGCCGCGCTAGCCGAGACCGAATAACGGAAGTTGCAATTGTATTATACGATGGTGAAAAAGTGGTCGATACCTACGAAACGCTTATCAATCCTGAAACTTATATTCCATATGGCATTACCCAATTAACGGGTATTACACAAGACATGGTACGCGAAGCACCTAAGTTTTACGAGGTAGCTCGAAAGATTGTAGAGATGACGGAAGGTGCTATTTTCGTTGCCCACAATGTACGTTTTGATTATAGTTTTTTAAGGGAAGAATTTAGCCGTCTTGGTTTTACATTTACGCGAAAGCAGTTGTGTACAGTTCGGCTAAGCCGAAAAGCCATTCCCGGACTCAGATCATATAGCCTCGAAAATCTGATTCGCCATTTTAATATTCCAGTCGAAGCCAGGCACCGTGCTATGGCAGATGCTAAGGCCACTCAGGAGATTTTGGAGTACATTTTACACGGAAGTGGTAAAAAAGAAGAGGTGAATGATATGGTCAATCTGGGAATCAAGGAAGCGCTACTCCCCAAAAATGTTGACCTGGAAACGATACATGCCTTACCGGAAGAATGTGGGGTGTACTATTTTCATGATGCCAAGGGTGGTATTGCGTATGTTGGCAAAAGTATCAATATCAAAAAACGAGTCGCAGAACACTTTTCAAAAAAGACTGAAAAAGCTCGTAAACTACAAAAATATGTCCACGAGATCAGCTACGAATCGACTGGTAGTGAGCTAATTGCTCTTCTTTATGAGTCTGCCGAAATCAAAAAGCTTCGCCCTTATATCAATCGGGCTCAACGGGTTCGCAACTTCCCTTTTGTTGTTCACTTTTATCGCAATGAGGCAGGGTATATTTGCTTTGAAGCTCGCAGCACGGATAGCAAAGCCAGAAAAGGACTAAAGGTGATTGCTCAATACCCTAAGATGAGCCGCGCTAAGGGCCATTTGCAGCGTGTCATGAAAGATTATGAGCTATGCTCTAAATATTGTCATATTCATACTGGCAGCGGTGCTTGTTTTCAATACCATCTCAAACAATGTTATGGTGCTTGTGTCGAAAAGGAATCGGTAGAAGCTTATAATGAACGTGCACTACAAGCCATGGAACGACTAAATACTGTTTTTGAAGAGGACTTTTTTATCATCGATAAAGGACGTGAAAAGGGAGAAAAAGCAGTGGTACTTGTACAAGACGGTAGCTATAGAGGTTTCGGTTATATTCACTCGGAAGATCAAAGCCATCGTCTCGAAGATTTATTTGACGTAATCCAGCCCTACGAAGGTAATCCGGAAACAACCAGAATTATTCAACGATTTTTAAATCAAAACCCCAGCACTAAGGTTTTACAAATTAAGAAAAGTGATGTGTGAGGTGTTCATGTATGATGGGATGATGGGTGATGTATGATGTATGATGTGTTCATGTATGATGTGATGTTTGATGTTGCGGTAAATTTATTCCAGACCGCCCCATCAAACATCAAAAAATCATACCCATCATACATCACCCCATCAAAAAATCATGCACATCACCCCATCAAAAAATCATGCACATCACCCCATCAAAAAATCACCCAAGGACTTCCATTTCAGAAACATAAGGTTGCTTGTAAAAGCGTTTACCTGTTGCTTTGTAAATGGCATTCGC
>JALEHC010000294.1 GCA_022763215.1 Saprospiraceae bacterium | reverse complement strand
CCGCAGGCAAGCAAGAGTCAGTTGCTCTCATTTACGGCATCTGATCTTGGCTTTAGTTTTGAGGAAGGCTCTGAAAACATTCGTTTTGCTGCCTCTGCAGCAGCATTTGCCATGCTTTTGAGACAGTCCAAATACAGTGGCAGTGCGCAATTAGAGCAAATTGCCAAGTGGGCCGAAGCGGCCAAAGGAACTGATAAAAACGGAGAACGTGCAGCGTTTATCCGGCTAGTGAACACAGCAGCAGCCTTACGGCAAACGCAAAAAAGCCTAGAGCAAGCTTCTGAATAGCGCATACGAAGTACTGCCGAGTAGTGAATAATTTACCGAAAGGTAAAAGAAAAAGAGGATAGTGCCTGAGATGCCCTGTCCTCTTTTTAGCTTATGCTAGAATCCACGACTGGAAGGAGTCGGGCATTTGAGGTCACCAAAATAATAGAGCAAACCTACACCAAACATGATGTACGTATCATTATTGTTACTGTTACCGCGTTGGGTGCCTGGCTGTCCGATCGTACTATCATCAAAGCCTTCAATTTCGACGGAGCGATCAGAAAGAGCGACAGCGATTTCACCTCTGTCTCTAAGCAAATCTTCGCGGTCAGGATATACCGTACTGACATCGTCGAGGTAATCCGTGAACAAGTAACGAGCACCAATTTCGACATTAAGGCTCCATTCGTAGCTCAGGTCTACTTTGATACCCCCACCGTAAGTAAGTGCACCTTGTACAGTATAATATTCTTCGCCTTTAAACTGACCTTCGGTGCCTAGTTCGCGCAATTCGTAAACTTCTCCTTCGAAGGTTGCTTTCGGATTGAAATAAAACCCGGAGAGGCCGGCAAAAAGATAAGGCGTAAAGAACTCATCTTTACTGCCATGAGTATACGGTAAGAAATTGAACTCAAACTGAGCAGTAGCGTCGACGATGGGCGATTCGAAACTCAGGTTACGTGCTCTTTCAAATGCATTGCTCGACTCCGCATCATCAGCACTTACTGAACCATAGCTACCCGAAAATTTGATAGCCACACGTTTGTTGAAATTATAACGGGCAATAATACCTCCTGACAACCCGGGGCGGCTCAAATCGTAGCTAGTATTGAGGTCACCAAAATAATTGGTGGTACCCAGCCAAAATCCGGCTTCCCATCCATCCTGTGCTTGTAGAAAGCTAACACAACTCAAGAGGCTTAATCCAATGAAAAATCTTTTCACAATCTGAAGTTTTTGAGACTAAATGCAGTCCTTGTTAAAAACGGATGCAAAGTTATGATTTTTTGAATAGTACTAAAACGGTGAGCCTCCCTACTATGGTATAAAAAAGCAAATGGATAACAAAAAAAGCAGCTACCTCTCTGCTTATAGAGAAGTAGCTGCTTCACTTTATCATTTATTTAGCGTTTTACAGAACTAGTAAACTCGCTAAACAAGCATCTTTATCTAAAATTATGGTCTTGGATTTCCTACGATGAATTTCTTAGTAACCATCGTCTGCTCGTTGCTAAATGCATTCATGTAGTATACACCCGGAGCTAGCTGACTTACGTCAAATGTTTCCGTGCGTTCTTCTACCTGACCGATCTGACGACCAATCACTTCCTGACCAAACGCATTTACAATGCTCAGTCTTACATTCTGACCAACAAACTGATCCATAGCCACATTCAATTCTTCTGATGCAGGGTTTGGATACAAACCAAAATCAAGGTTACTTTCTGTTTGTGTAATCACCATATCCGCAGGATTAACATCTGGTGTTGTTAATGGAGCAACACCTCCTGTTACAGAAATTTCAGTGAATGAACCTTCTGTAGAAGAGTTAATATTGGTGTCTTCTGCAAACATACCAACGTAGATACAATCACTCATTACTACATAACCTTGGTAGATTTTTGTCCAGTTTACTCCATTTGTAGAGTATTCACCGATGAAATAATCTGGAGCAGCAAATCCATAGTCTGTACGTGTCAAGCGCAGGTACATTTCGCCAGAAATAGCAGGGAACTGCTGTGTCTGTGCAAAACCACCTGTTGAGCTACGAGTATCACGACGGATGAAGTTACCTAGTTGGGTCTTCATAGCTACTTTCTTAGAGTTAGGCGCCAAAGACTCACGCATCTGGATACCTACCCAACCTGCAGTACCAGTATAATCTGTTACTTTCACAGTGATAGAAGAATTGTCACACAATTCTTGGTATACAAAGTATCCCTGGTCATTGATTGGTGTTGCATAACCATTACCAGAATTCACTTTAATCGTGTTGCAGTTTTGCTCTGCAAATGGATCAATGTTAAACGGCGGAGCGATTGGTGTATTCAATGCATCTTCGTTCCAAGGAGCAGCAACAGGACCAAATGGGCTTTCTACCACTACATCAACAGAGCAAGTATTTGAAAGGCCAGTTGTCAAATCAAAAGCATAAAATGTTACCGTAGTAGTACCTACTGGGTAGGTATCACTTGCATCCGCAGAGAAGTTATAATCATTAAAGAAAAGTACATTGGTACCTCCACAAGCATCCATTACCACTGGTGCATCTAGCGATACAAAAGCGTCACAAGTACCTGGAGCAGCAATAACACCACCTCCTGTATTTCTAAGGTATACAACATCACCTGCATTTACCGAACCTCCTACATCACAAGCTACTGTTGTCGCATCTGAAACAGATGGATCTTGAACACCAATTGTTGCACCAGATCCATTTTCACAAGTCTGATTGTATAGATAAACAATGTCACCATTATCAAACAATACAACCTGATACTCTTCTAGGCTACAGCCACCAAAGTGAACACTTGAAAACTGGAAAATGCTAGCTCCCATTGGTCCGTTTGGATTAGCAACCGGAGACATGGCAAAATACTGGTAGTATACATCTGAGATCAAATCATCGTGAAGCGGATAAATTCTACCACCGCCACCTGTACTTGGCAATGCAGGAAGTGGACAATCATTACTCAAATCTGGACCCGTATCCGAAGGATCGGTTGAGATATAACCATTTGACGTCGGAACCAAAGCATTATATGATGAGCCATAAAATGGAAATGGAGCCCCCAAAGTTACAGGAGCAAAAATTCCAGAATTTACAGAAGAAACATCATCACCACTTGCTACCAATACTCCTGAACCAGAAATATCAGTCCAAGAGAATCCAATTCCTCCTGATTCAGCGTAAGAACCACTAGCGCCAGGCACTGGACAAGTAATACTTGGTGGATTTGGAGAATCATTTGGTGCAGAGTAGTAGAAAATAACAGCATCACCTGCAACGATTGAACCAGGTGTATCACATACAAACGTTTCACCAGATGTAAATGCTGGATTCTGTACACCTACAGTAGCACCATCACCGCCTTCGCAGCTTTCGTTGTACTGAAACAAAATATCACCATTATCAAACAATACCGCCTGGAATACTTCATTAGCACAACCGCCAAAATGTTCAGCTTCCCACTGGAAAATACTTGCTCCCATTGGAGGTGTGTTATTACCAGGGTGAGGTACTGGAGTAGATGCAAAGTACTGATAGTATACATCTGCAATCAAATCATCATGCAGTGGATAAATTCTACCGCCTGCTCCTGTACTTGGAGCTGCAGGAAGTGGGCAATCATTACTCAAGTCACCACCAGCATCATCAGTGGTAGAAAGTGCACCATTGGATGTGGCATACAGAGTGGTGTATGGTACATCATAAAAGGTAAAAATATGTCCAAGATTTACCGGTCCAGATGATGCATCATCACCAGAAGCAACAAGTGTTCCTGTCGCAGAAATGTCAACCCAGTTGGCACTAATACCTTCATTAATCAGGTAATTGCCATCACATTGGGCATTAGTTAGGGAAGGCGCCGAAAATAACGCCAACAGAAGACCAGCAAATGCGAGTCCTCTAAAGTCCCATCTTGAAGGGTACAAAGGCTTCATAATCATAGTTATGGATTATTTATTTAAAAAGTTTTAGATACAAACTTGAGGGGGGGACTTATTTTTTTATCGGGATGAGTATAAAAACTATGATTGTTACTACGATGCATTTTATTAAATGTTTCTCTTTTATTCAATTATTATTAAGTTTTTTTGTAATTTTTGAAACATAAGTTTCCTTTTTACTTATAACTGCATATATTTTATTGCCCGATACACTCCCCCCCGATAATTCGTCCCCCTCTCATTTTATGAAACAAAGCTAAGTTTCATATAACTATGATTATTACACTCAATTCTAAATACCGAACCCAATATGTATCGTACGTACAAACAACTCACAATTTATACCCTCATCCTGGGTATTTGCCTTTCGGCAAATGCTCAAACGTACCAAGAGATGAGTAATACATTTGGTATTAACTTGACCTACGGCCCCACTTCTTTTTTTGGTGGCGGGGTCAGTTTCGTAGATTTTGATAATGACGGCTACGACGATTTGTCTTATAATTCCGGTGCAGGCACCGGACTCCACTTTTTCAAAAACAATGGAGACGGAACGTTCACTGAGCAAACGCCCTTTGTGGAAGAACTTGGAGAAACCAAGGAAATCGTTTGGGTCGATTTCGATAATGATGGAGATAAAGATTTGTTTGTATCTGTTTTTGCAGGTAAAAACAGATTGCTCCGCAATGATGGAGGAATGGAGTTTACTGATATTTCTGGTGATACTGGTTTTGGAGAGGTGCCTTACAGAACAATGGGCGTTGCTTGGGCAGACTATGACCGCGACGGCTATCTTGATTTGTACGAATGTGTATTTACCTATGAAGGTGAAGCTCCTGTTAATGCCCTTTGGAAAAACAATGGCGATGGTACATTTACCAATGTTACTGAAACCGCTAAAGTCGGAAATGGCGGACTTCCTACTTTCGATGCATTTTGGCTAGATTATAATAACGATGGTTGGCCGGACTTATACCTTGCCAATGATAAATACACCATACCCAACGCCCTCTTTCTAAATGATGGCGATGGCACGTTTACAGATGTATCTGCATCAAGTGGCGCCGGCGTTCATATGGATGCCATGAATGCAGGTGGCGATGACTTCGACAATGATGGAGACATCGATATTTATGTAACCAATACGCCTATTCACCTCGGAGGAGGTAATAAAATGCTGACCAACAATGGTGATGGTAGCTTTTCCGAATCAACCGGAAATACAGGCACGATCTTCGACCGCATCGGATGGGCAGCTACTTTTCTTGACTTTGATAATGATATGGATAAAGACCTTTATGTCTCTGCGATGTCATTCGAAGAAAATCAACCCAATGGATTTTATGTCAATCAAGGTATAGAAACGGGTACTTATTCTTTTACTGAGCCGCTGTATGCGAGTGGTGGCCTTGGCGGCAATGATCTGGGCATCAACACTAGTCACGCCATAGGAGACTTGAATAATGATGGCAAACTCGATATTGCCCTCAATCAAATGGGAGGCGATTCACATATGATTTGGCAAAATAATGAAAGCAATTCCAATAACTGGATTAAATTAAAATTGGTAGGCACTTCTTCTAATACCGATGCTGTTGGCTCTTTTATTGAAGTTTATGCAGGTGGTATCAAGCAAGTCAAATATACCAATAGTAGCATGGGCTACCTAGGGCAAAATTCTGATAAATACCATTTTGGATTGGGGAGTGACACAGTCATCGATTCTATTATTGTACGCTGGCCAAATGGTGGGGTCTATAAAGAGACCTACCCCAGCGAACTCAATGGCCTAAAAACCATATTAGAGGGCACCTTTAACGCGCCTTTCCCGCTCGAATTGGTAGCTTTTGAAATTGAAAAAGCAACCCGAACGACCGCCCAGCTCAACTGGGTAACCGCCAATGAAGTCAATACAGATCGATTTGAAATCGAGAGAAGTACAGATGCAAAAACATTTGAAAAAATAGGCCAACTCGCAGCCGCTGGCCACTCCGAACACCTAAAAACGTATACATTTTCAGACAACAGGATTGATCCACATCTATCCTATTACTATCGACTAAAAATGATTGATCAAGATGAAAGTTTTACTTATTCTCCACTGAGAAATATTCAGGCGGAAAAAGGCAAAAACTTCATCATTACTCAGCCCTCCGAAAACCCCATTCGCTCCGGAGTGTTGCGTATAGAAGTGCAGTCTTTCAAAACCAGTGATATTCAGATGGCGCTATTTGACCGGGCTGGACAATTACTCAAGTCTTACACCTGGCGTACAAGCGAAGGAAAATGGTTATTACAATTACCACTAACGGATATCGCATCAGGTGTCTATTATGTCAGACTACTCAGCAATGATCAAGTAGAAACAATTCCTTTAATCATTACAAAATAATTTTTCAATAATCTAAAATCTTAATTATGAAAAAAGTATTATTTTCTCTAGCTCTTGCACTTAGCTTTTGTTTGGTAAGTACTGCTGCTTTTTCACAAACGACTAAGCCAAACTTGTCAGAAAAGAAAGCGGAACAAGTCAAGGAAGTGAATGCTGCCAAGAAAAATGGTCAGCAACTTACTGCTGAACAAGAGGCACGTTTTGCGAAAGCAAAGAAAGCATCTAAAAACCTAACTCCAGCAAAGAAAGCGGAACAGGCGAAGGAAGCTAAAGCTCGCAAAGCGGAGAAAGCTCGCCTAGAAAAGAAGGCAAAAGCAGCGAAGAAAGAGAACTAATTCGTACTTATATGCAATAAAAAAGCCGGATAGTGACATCATGTCTGCTATCCGGCTTTCTTATATAAGCGATTTTATTTGTTTTGGCTTAGTAATTTCGCTTCTTCAATTCAGCCAAAATCAACATCTGAAAAGGTGGTGCCACCGTAAAACCAGTTCCCAATACGCCATAAGCATAAGAGAAAGGCTCCCCTTCCACACGAATAGAACCCTGTGGAGTAGACACAAAGTGAATTCCTGATTCATATTTCAAATCACTCAACTGCTGGTTTTGATATACCACTCTTGCAGCTTGGTCACCATTGTTGCGAATCATGATAGGCCCCGGGATATAATCATTACTCAAAGTATACCCATTATCACTCAATACAACATTCCACAAAATCCTGCTATTAGCAGTCTGACGAATCAAAAATCCAGTTGCCCCACGATCTTCTATTGAGTAAATTTCACTGCCGTCGTTGAGCATAATACTTCGCTTTGCCCCTGAAGTAACTGAAGCAAACTTATTGCCGCCAGAACGAGCAACATACTCATTACCAATCATTTCCAAAGTCCCGACTTCTACTTCTCCAGGACCAATTACTTTGATAGCACTACCAACACTCGTGGCCGGTGCATCTGTCTTCGGACTTGTCTGAGTCGTCTCCTTACTGTTACTTTCTGCCTTTTCATTTGACTGGCAAGCCATCATCAGGCCTCCCAGAAATAGCAACATGCTGATATTAATTACTATTTTTTTCATAAACTGTGATTTTGGCTCGAAACTACTATTTTTTATCCTTTCTTTGTAATTGTTAACCGTAGATT
>JALEHC010000038.1 GCA_022763215.1 Saprospiraceae bacterium | reverse complement strand
GAAGTAGTAAAAGGTGCAGTAGGTTTCCGCTTTAGCGGCTTTACCTCAATATCATCAATTTGGAATTCAGCTTTGGCGCAAGCCTCCAAAAATGACTGTGCATCCTGCTCGCTATCATAACGCTTTGGTGATTCAGCTTTTAGCTGAACGACACTGCCACGTTCATTTTTGACATCGAAGTAGGCTACAATTTTGAAAAAAGGAGTGGCTTCGAAAGCATTTATTTCGCGCTCGCGTTCAACCAGTAGTTTTACAGCTACCGATTGTACCCGACCTGCTGAGAGTTTTCCTTTTATCTTTTTCCAGAGCAGACCGGAAAGTTCGAAACCAACTAGGCGATCCAGGATACGTCGAGCTTGCTGAGCATTGACGAGGTTGATATCTACCGAGCGTGGATTTTGAACTGCTTTCTGAACAGCAGGTTTCGTAATCTCTCGGAATACAATTCGTTTGGTATTGTTTACATCCAGGCCAAGCACTTCGCAAAGGTGCCAAGAAATAGCTTCTCCTTCACGGTCTTCATCCGTTGCCAACCATACTTCATCCACTTTTTTGAGTACGCCTTTGAGTTCAGAGACGACTTTCTTTTTCTCAGGTGAGACTACGTATTTTGGCTTAAAGCCATTATCAACATCTACCGCGTTATTTCCTTTTTCCAAATCTCTAACGTGGCCGAAACTGGATTTGACAGTAAAATCTTTTCCCAGTATTTTTTCTATTGTTTTCGCTTTGGCTGGCGACTCTACAATGAGTAGATTTTTCGGCATAAGTTTAATGCGTTTCAATTCTTAATAAACAAGGCTCTTTTCGCCTCAAAAGATGTGGTCAGAACGCTAATTTAGGTCAATTATTATGGTCATAAATGCACACATGATCTGAATTCCGACTCAATCAATTTTACAAATAGCGGGCATTTTTGTTTCCCTACAAGGATGCAAAAGTATAAATTTTAATTTTTTATTGCCACATCCGTCTGTTTTGCAGACTTATTTTTACACTCAACACTTATTAAAATCACACTTTCGTGAAATGGCAAAATGGGCGTGCCAACTATGTGACACCCCCATTTCGACCTCAAACAATTATTTTAAAAAACAATTAGACCGAATTCCACATTTGTGAAAGCTTCGTTCGTCTTGTGTCTTATTTCACGACAGTGAAACGTTTCGTCATTACACCTTTTGGTGTTACAATGCTGTAATTATACATACCTGCAGGCATATCACGCAGATCAATGGTATAGTAATACGAACCAGCTGTCTGCTTACCTGCATACTGAGACTGCATCAAGCGACCAGTAGCATCATATACATTCAAGGTTACATCCAATGTTTCTGTAATGGTATATTGTGCTTCTGTCTGACCTTTAGCCGGGTTAGGTACGATTGCAAATGAAGCAACTTCTTCATTAAGTGTATTCACAGCAACCAACTCATCCAATGGGAAAGTTGTACCATCCGCCTGAGCAACCCAAACCTGGAATTCATCATCTTCGCCTGGTGTTCCAAGGAAACCTGAAGCAAATACCGTCAAAGACTCATTCTCAAAGCCAGAAAGTGGCGCATCATATCTTCTTACTATCGTATTATTATCATCTGCTGGTGTTACATCAATTACATAGTCTGATGCTGGTACATTCAAGTAGCCATCGTAGCTACCGTAAGCAACATCATCAAACAACACCCCTACGCCTTGCGCAACTACATCTACGTCTGGCGCATCTGGCGCACCATGATACAACAATAAATCAACCCCGGCAGCAGCACTTGTACGACCTTCGTCAAAAATAGCCAAGTCAAATGGTGTATCCAAATCACCTACCACACCTGTTGCCATGATGACATATACTTTTCCATCTTCCAATACGATGCCATCGAAATTAGCGATTGCATCTGCAGAAGAAGAACTGTTTTCACCGGCTATAGCCAAATCAATAGGTGTACGAGTTGGCAAATCAACGTATGGCGTTGCTGTGCGGAATACAAAGTCGTCTAATAAGATATTATCATTTGCATAAACATCAACCGTTGGCGATGGTGAATTATGAATCACCTGTACCTGAGAAACTGGCGTAAAGCGCAATACAGTACCATCCGGCAATGCCGCCAACAAATCAAAGTCAGGATCACCAGCTAACAAACCAGAAGCGAATACCGTCGCTGCCGCTCCTCCAAATGTAGAAGCATCTAGGTTAAACGTACCAACTAATACGGATTCATCGCCATCAGGACGTACTTCAATGAAGTAATTTGCTGGTGGTACACTTAAATAATCATCACTAAATTCACCATAAGCAATACCATCCAATAATGTTCCTACGCCTCTCGCAACGACATCAACTGCTGGGGCATCTGTACCACCATGGAATACGCTAAGATCCAAAGTAGCTGCACTTTCTGACCCCAAACGACCATTGTCATTGATAAATAATTCAAATGGCGTATCTGCATCACCAGGAATACCTCCTGCGATTACGGTATAGAATTTACCATCTTCCAGCGTAAATGGATCGGCAAACAAAATAGCTTCTTCATCACTTGTACTGTTTGGAGGAGCCACTGCTACTGTAATCGGATCTCTTGTAATTGCAAAGTTATAAGGTGTTGCCGTCTGATATTCAAAGTCATCGATAAACAAACCACCATTTGCGTATAGGTCAATCACTTCTGCTCCTTCGGCTGGTGAGTTATGGATAAACTGCGTCAATGTAACCGGTAAGAATGGAATAACCGTACCGTCTGCCAAAGCTACATACAAATTCAATGCTGGATCATCACCTCCAACAAAACCTCCGGCAAAAACAACACCAGACAAACCAGCTCCGCCAGTCAGGTTGAAGAAGAACTCAGCAACCAAATCTTCTGTTCCAGCCAAATACACATCAAATACGTGCGCAATTGGTGCTAAAGGAACATAACCATCTGAAAAATCACCAAAAGCAAAGTCAGTCAACAATTCACCTGCTACAAAGTCTTCAATATCAATAGCTGGTGCATCTGGAGATCCATGGAAAACCAATGCTTCAAAAGCAGTGTTGTCAAGACTTGCTTCCTGCCCTTCTTCGATAAACAAATCGAATGTACCATCTGCAACAAGGCCTGCTGCAATTATTACGGAAGTGCTTCTATCTTCAAAAATAACATCTTCATAAACGGCAAAAGCATCAGCCGCAGACTCACTATCAGCACCTGCAATAGCAATATCATAAGCTACATCAGCACGAATCCAGTCAAATCCAGTTGCTGTCAAAAATTCAAAATCATCAAAGGCCAATTGACCGTTGATATATACATCTACGGTACCTGATGGAGAGTTGTGTATAATCTGTGTTCTTGCTGCTCCAGTTGCTGGTAGCTCCACAACATCTCCGTTTGGTAATGCTGCAAACAAACCGAAAGCAGGATTTCCTTCTACGACACCCGAAGCAAATACCGTAATCGCTTCGCCTGCCAAACCGCTAAGAGCAGCTTCAAATGTTACCAAGGCATCCATAGAACCAGTTGGGCGAATATCAAGGTAGTATAAATCTGCAGGAACAGACTGGTACCCATCGTATGTTCCGTACTCAACGTCACCAAACAATGTTCCGATTAGTCTCGCATCTACATCTACATTAGGTGCACCTGGCGAACCGTGGAAGACTGCAACATCCACATTATCCGGATCATTCGAACGCTCGCGTGCCATCGCATTTACAGCTAGCTCAAATGGGGTATCCATATTGCCGACAATACCATTCGCCGTTACCACATATGTGCCACCATTTTCCAAAGTTACATCCAAATCATAAATCGCGTCAGCAGAAGAAGTACTTCCTCCTGGTGCTACCGCCAAGTTAATATTGACATCTCCCGGAAGGAAAACAAATGGCGTAGCTGTTCTAAATTCAAAGTCATCTAATAATAGTTCGTCATTTGCATAAACATCTACTACCGGAGCTGGTGAGTTATGAATAACTTGTACACGAGCTACACTAGCTGCCGGAAATTCGACTACCGTACCATCTGGCAAAGCAGCAAATAAGCCAAAGCCAGGTGTGTTTCCTAATAAACCAGAAGCAAATACAGTGGCTGCGCCACCCGCCAAACCACTTAGGTCTGCTTCAAAAGTAGCTACAATGTTAGGATCGCCAGCTGCACGTACATCTAAGTAGTACAACTCTGGCGCTACTGCCTGATAAGCTCTAAACTCACCAAAAGCAATATTTTCTACCAAAGTACCAACGGCTCTGGCATCAATGTCTACATTTGGCGCACCTGCACTTCCGTGAAATGGTGCAAACTCTACAGTACCAGAATCATCCGCCATTGTCTTAGCACCAGCATTCACTTCCAGATTAAAGGGTGCATCCATATCGCCTACAATACCATTGGCAACTACAACATAGTTTTCATCTTCGATCAATTGACCAAGCGGGAAAGTCGCAATCGCATCTGCAACAGAATTACTTGGACTAACAGCAACTGCTACTTCTACATCAACTCCTGCTGGCAATGGTAAGAAACCAGTTGCTGCACGGTAAGGTACTCCTGTCAGTTCAGGCAACAATAAGCCATTTACATAAATATCAACCGTCGGACCACTCATAGTCCCAGGTGTTGGAGAATTGTGAATTACTTGCACATTCGCATTAGTGGTAATACAAGAAAAATCTCCAGATTCGTTACTCGCGCCTGGTGTGATACACTGAAATCTGAAGTCCGCTGCATTATCATTTGTATCGGCACCATCCGGGAACCTTGCCAAACCACCATTGTCAATTGCTGCTAAATCTTCAAGTCCATCTCCTGAACCTTCCACAAAACCATCTACACTTCCTTCATAGCTCAGTGCATCAAATTGCATTCCTTGGAAAGTTAATTCAATCGCATCTGGACCACCATTTTGTACGCTTCCACTTACGTTTAAATCACAGTAAGCTGCATTATTATCACCAAAGCAAATCACGTAGTATTCACCTGCACCAACCATCACATCTGGTAGTTCGATTGCATCATACTGCTCGTTATTACTTCCGTTGATTAGGTTTAGACTGCTGCCAAATAGGCTTACTTCTGTATCGCCATTATTTGCCAACTCAATAAACTCAGCAGCATCAGGGCCAAGCTGGTCATAATCTACTTCGTTAATAACTACAGTTGGAGCTGCTACCAATGGCAATTCAACAACAGTACCATTTGCCAAAGCGGCAAACAAACCAAAGCCTGCTCCGCCCTGATTAGCACCTGGCGCCAAAAAACCAGATGCAAAAACAGTAGCAGAACCGCCACCCAGACCAGACAAATCGGCCAAATAGCTCAACAAAATAGTATTGTTATCAGCTGCTGGTGTTACATTCAAAATATACTTCCCAGCTGGAACAGAGGTATATCCATCTGTATAAGTACCATACGAAATATCATCAATGAGCGGGCTTCCGCCAACCACTACATCTACAGCAGGCGCATCCGTTGATCCATGGTAAACCAAAAGATCTACACTTGATCCGTCTGCTGCTTCCGTTTGAGCAGGTGCATAAATAGCCAATGTAAATCCAATAACGCCTGGATTTACTGTATCATCAAAGTTGGTCGGATCAAGTACTCCCGTGGCCGTTACAACGTAATTCTCATCAGGTGTTAGTACTATGTCATCAAAAGATGCAATGATATCAGCAGGCCCAGTAGAGTTGCCTGGTGCAATTCCGATATCAACCATTACTCCAGCAGGAAGAGCTAGAAATTCAGTAGCCTCTCTAAAGTTGAGGTCATCAATAGCAGGCATATCGCCTTGGTTTAGGTAAATATCCACAGTTGCTGCTGCTGGGTCAGCAGAATTGTGAATAATTTGAACATTGGCAGTTTGTGACCAACCTACAGTGGTCAACAAAAACATTACCAATAAAGACAGGTAATTCTTGATCATAATAAAAAAACATTTGGTTACATAGAATAAGCTAATCTCAAATGCTCAACATAGCACCCTTTCTTATGTTTAGGCTTAAATGCCAATAACCGACAAATCGTTAAACAAAAAATAATTTTGGGAAATTAGCTGTCATTTTAACAATTACTGTGAACCAAATTTTAAGGACCTGATGCTCCCTTCTTATTACCTGCACTATAAATTAGCACAAGCACTTAGATTGATTTTGGAAAAAAACTATATCTTAAAGCCTTGATTTTTCAATGGTAACCCTATCCAAATGGCATTTATCAAACTCAACATTCCTATTCTTGTAAAAGAAATTCAAGTTGAGGAAAGACCACAGTTCTATGTGCGCCCCTTGTTTCTAAACTATCCGGTGGCTACCAATATGCGGTATGAAACGGCAATTGGTCAATTTCAAAAAGAAATCAAAAATATTTTTAAAGGTTTTATACTAGATCGTTCCAGCCAGGATCGCCTAAAATGGTTTTTATTTCATCCAGAAATTCAGTTTAAGAACTATGAACTCGAATTTAACATCAGTCGAGAGTTTATTAAAAGCCATCTTGCTTGTGCCGTCTTTTCACTGAAAGGCCAAACTTTTGTGCACCTTCCTACTCTCAATTATATGTTTATAGCTCGACCAGATCAGGAGCTAGTCACTCAGGTCAAAAGAGTTTGCAAGCAATTGCTTAAAACCTATTGGCGAGAAGAAGGCAGCCACTTCAATGTTGAAGTTTATACTTCCAACAAAAAAACATTTCAAACAACGGTTGAAGTCAGTGTAAACATTGGTCACGGACCCTTTAAATTCAATCGCTCCGCAAGCAGCTTGTTTTTTGCTTCGCTTAATACCGACATGGACTTCGAAGGGGATGTCGAAATCGAAAAGGTTGGTCATGACCTCAACAGCCTCTACCCTTCCGAATTGCGCAGAGCTTATTTCCAAGATGACCTAGTTGATAAACTCTACCAGATTTGTTTTCAATCAGAAAACACACCTATTGCAATTGTCGGCGACGAAGGTGTCGGCAAACATACCGTCATTCACGAAATGATTTTCCGGTATCAAGAAGCCAAAAAACAAAAACCCAAAGGCCGTATCCAAAGACTTTGGCATGTCGATCCGACACGTATCATTTCGGGTATGAGCATTGTGGGAATGTGGCAAAAACGCCTGGAAGCCATCATCAAGTTTGTCCGAAAACCAGAACCACAAGAAAACTTGCCCGATTTGTTGATGATCGATAATGCAGTCGCCCTGCTTCGCATCGGCAAATCTTCGCAAAATGATCTGACGCTTAGCGATGTTATTCGGCCTTACCTCGAAAAAAGAGAGCTTCAACTTATACTCTTAGCAACGCCTCCCGAGTGGAAGATTTTACAGGAAAAAGATCGCCGCTTCAGTGACTTGTTTCAGGTATTTCGATTGCAGGAGCCAGATGTCGAAACGGCCAGCCGTATCATTCTCAAGCAACGAAAAGTACTTGAAAGAACAAATGGTACTTTTTTCACTATACAAGCCGTGAATCAACTGCTCAATATCCAGCGCAACTACCTCAACAACAAGCCACTTCCTGGCTCAGTTATGCGCCTCATGTACCAGCTTGCCGCTAAATTTCGCTTTCGCAAAATTGATGCGCCCGAGGTTCGACAAGAATTCGAATCTTATAGTGGCTTGGAAGAACGAATATTTGATGCTTCTTATATTTTTGAGCAGGATGAAGTTCATCAGGCCATTGCTCGTCAACTCGTTGGTCAAGACAATGCCGTTCGTGTACTGGGTGACTTGATTCATACGATCAAAGCAAAAGTCAATGACCATAGCAAACCGCTTGGTTCATTTCTTTTTATTGGCCCCACAGGTGTAGGTAAAACACAAGCCGCCAAGGTACTTTGCAAATACCTAATGGGCAACGAAGATCAATTGATGCGCTTCGATATGAACGAATATATCGATCCGTATTCCGTGAATCGACTTATTGGTGATTACAACAACCCCGAAGGCCAACTTACTGGTAAAGTTCGTTATCGCCCGTTTGGTATTGTCCTTTTAGATGAAATTGAAAAAGCACACCCCAGTATTCACGATTTATTGCTACAAGTGCTGGATGATGGTAGATTAACTGATTCTCTTGGTAGAACGGTCGATTTTACCAATACCATTATTATCATGACCTCTAATGTGGGTGCCAGCGAAGCTGGCAGTCAATTGGGCTTTAATCCGCAACAAACCCGATCGGCAGTCTATCAAAAAGCAGTTGAAGATTATTTCAGACCTGAATTTATTAACCGGATCGATCAAATCGTCGTTTTTAACGCGCTCAAACCAGAGCACATTCTCGGTATCGCTCGATTACAAATAAAAGAACTCCTCAAAAGGGATGGTTTTGTTCGCAGAACCACTATTCTCAATATTTCTCAGGAAGCCTTGGCTTGGGTCGCCAATCGAGGGTACGATGAAAAAATGGGCGGCCGTGCCCTTAAACGTCAAATCGAACGCGACTTGACTGCCCTTTCTGCTGAACAACTAATTTCTTCTCATAGCGATAGCCCGATTTTATTTGATATCCTGCTGGAAGAGGATCGACTCGTTCCCAAAATTAATGAACTGGGCTTTGCTACACCGCTACAAGAAAACTGGCTACCAGAAACACCAGAAGAAATAAAGGGACGTGGTTATTATATGCGACTCATTCGTTCAATTGAGGACTTGGAAGCCAAAATCCAACAACTCGAACAAGACGAAGACAGTGAAATGCCAATGGATGCCCAAGCACTTGACTGGAAATATTATGATTTCAAAAACCGGGTAGCAGATCTCAAAGAGCATATGACCCAAATTATGCTGGGCTTTCGCGAACGTTTTTTCAGAGAACCACCTGCAATCCCACTTCGACTCAAACAGGGAGAATTAGTGCCCAGAAGAGACTTTTCCACCAAAGGGGTACGTGAAAACATCAAAGACCGCTTGTTTCAAGAAGAAGGCATTAAAGAGCTAAGCGAAGCTTATCATTTTGCGGCGCCTATGTTCGATAGCCTGAGTACAGAATTTTTGGAAAACTACCTAAGTGTCTGTTTTCTAAAGTTGTTTTCCTTTGATTTTTTGCGACAGCAAAGCCAAAAGATTTCCATGAAACTGGAATCTTGTATTACAGGTATGGGCGAAGAAAAAATTCGTTTTTTGCTTGAGCTATATACCAACTTCTTTAAGCACATGGATATCCCCTTCCAATTGGATGAAGAGGCATATTTAATTACTGCGGAAGGACATAGCTTGTATGAATTATTATCTGGAGAAATCGGCATTCACTTGTTTTATGAGTCGCATCAAAATCCACTGCCTATTCGGCTTGATATTAGGGTGGAGGAGCAAGAAGAGCAACCACCACTGCTCGATCACCAAATGCAGGTCATCCGAGTATACGACGGGCAGCGTAGTCTGACGGATTTGCGAACCGGATTTTCCAATGCTGTTGGTATTACGGCAAACGAATTCAAGCTCCTGATTTATGCCGGCCTACATCCTGAAACCAGAAAAAGCATTCGTCCGTTTTAAAAGTTTTGGTCAGGCTTACTTAATTTTCTTATTCAAAAATGTACTTTTGAGTTTAGAACAATTAGCCTAAGTACATGAACCAACTTGAAAAATTCAAAGACGTCAAAGCCTTTATTTTTGACGTAGACGGCGTCTTGACGGATAGTAGCGTACTCGTTTTGGAAGATGGGAAACTACTTCGCAAAATGAGTATTCGCGATGGCTATGCCATCAAAAAAGCAGTTTCTCTCGGCTACCACGTATGTATTATTACGGGTGGAAAATCAGAGGGCGTCAAAACCCGACTGCAAGGCTTAGGCGTAAAAGACATCTACCTTGGAGCTTCTGACAAAAATGAATGCTTCGAAGAGTATGTCGACATCTATGACCTCGATCCGGAGTATATCATGTACATGGGCGACGATATTCCCGACCTCCCGGTTATGCGCCGAGTTGGACTACCGGTTTGCCCACAAAACGCAGCTCCTGAAATCTTGCAAATCGCACAGTATATTTCGCCCCTCAATGGCGGAGATGGCTGTGCCAGAGACGTGATCGAAAAAGTCCTAAAACTGAATGGTCAGTGGCAAGAGGAAGCTTCCGCCAAATAACTTACAGATATGGCATTACTGCGGCTCATTCGGTTTCCTAATTTGTTGATCGTTATCCTTACTCAGTTTCTACTCTTTGAACTGATTCGCCAAACGTTTGACCAAGCTAATATTGAATTGGTCTTGAGCTTGCAGCCCTTTAGCTATCTGGTATTTGTTACCGTCTTGATTACTGCAGCTGGCTATATCGTCAATGATATTCTCGACCTCAGCATTGACCGAATTAACAAACCACACAAAGTTATTATTGGTAAGCGTATTAGGGTAGCTAGTGCCTACTGGCTCTACTTTATCTGTTTTCTGGTTGGTTTTATCATCTCTTTATACCTGGCTTATTATGTCAAACGGCTTTATTTGTTGAGTATTTTCCCGATAGCATTTATGGGCTTGTTTTTGTACAGCAGCCGTTTCAAAAAGCTGCCCCTTATTGGTAATTTCACCATTGCTGTTTACTGTGCAGGCGTAGCTGGCATCTTACTGCTTGCAGAACAAAGTGGCCTACGAGAACTCGCTGCCCAACAAGCTGATAAAGCACGTTTCCTCAAAGGAATTTTTTATTGGTATATGGCTTTTGCCTTTCTTTCTACCATGTTTCGGGAAATTGTAAAGGATATGGAAGATATTAAAGGAGATCAAAGCGCCGGGTGCCGTACCCTCCCCATCCAAGCAGGTATGCAGGTGACGCGCTGGGTAGCCACTGCATTTGGCGTAAGCCTACTCATACTCGTCCCCTGGATGAGTAGCCAGATTCCTTTTCTGGCCGAGCAGACAACAACCTGGGTTTTCTTGGGTTTAGCTATTATGCTACCGATACTGGTTGCATTGGTTTTGCTGTGGCGTGCTCAAGAAAAACGACATTTCCATCGCCTTAGTCAACTGGCAAAATTCATCATGTTTACCGGAATCTTATTTCTGATATTTATACTGATTCGCTAATGGATATACTCAACAAAAAGATAATTCTCGCAAGTAAATCGCCTAGACGATCGCAATTACTCCAGCAGGCTGGTTTTCGTTTTGAAGTCAAAACACAGGACATAGAAGAAACCTATCCAGACGATCTGGACCGCACCAAAGTTGCCGAGTATCTGGCCGTCAAAAAAGCCCGCGGTGCAGCACACTATATCACCGATGATGAAATACTGCTGGCAGCAGACAGCGTTGTTTTGTTGAATGATACCATTTATGAGAAACCTACAGATGTAACTGATGCCCAACGTATTTTGCGTGCACTTTCTGGACAACGCCATGAAGTCATCACGGGTGTTTGTTTGCTTTCGCAAAATAAAGAAGTTGCCTTTAGCGGCGTTTCAGCCGTCTATTTTGATGAGTTGAGCGATGCAGAAATTGACTATTATATCGAGCATTACCAGCCTTTTGATAAAGCGGGAGCTTATGCTATCCAGGAATGGATTGGCCTTTGCAAAATCAACAAAATTGAAGGTACGTATGCCAATATCATGGGCTTGCCAGTCGAGCTGGTTTATCAGCACTTAGCTACTTTCTGACCGGTATTTTTCCCAACGTTCCTGTTCTCGTTGCATATGTTTTCTGAATTTGGCAGGAGCTGCCATCTCAAATTTCATATCTGCCCCACTCACGGGATGCTTGAATGTCAATGCGGTTGCAGCCAGAAACAAACCCTTTCCTTTCATTTGTAATTCGGATGGACTATAAAGCGGATCGCCCAAGATAGCTTTGCTGATTTGCTTTGCATGTAGCCTTAATTGATGTGTTCGACCAGTTTTGGGCTCAAATTCTATTAAAGTCAAATAATCGGAGCGCAAGGAGCGTTTTTCATCCAATTTCCTATAAATCGTTTGTGCTGTGCGGCCATCCAATGTTTTGTCGATAACGCCATGTTCGGGCGTACGCCCCATGACTACGGCTTGGTATGTCTTTTGTATTTGCCTTTCGGCAAATGCTTCACTTAGCACGCGACTAGCGATCCGGGTTTTGGCGATCAACAGTAAGCCGGAAGTCGCAGCATCCAGCCGATGAACCGGATGCATACGCTTGAGCGCATCCTGTTGCTGTGAATAGCGAAGATTAAATGGAAGTGCATTAACAATAGTACGAAACTGGTTACCACTACAGGGAATCCCGGCAGGCTTTTGGATCAGAGCGAGGTGCTCGTCTTCATGAATAATATTTAGCGAAAGCTCAAAAACAGTAGCAGGAGATTCGTCCACTTCGATGAGGCAAAGTTCTTGTCCTGCTTCTACCCAGGTAGCCGTCGTTCCGGGTTGGCCATTTACCAATAAAGCACCTTTTTTGATGGCTTTTTTTAATCCTTTTCTGGAGGGAATAACCTCAAAGACCTGAGGTGCATAATCACTCAATCGAATTCGGGGCGTCCCTTCAGGTACCCGATGCGTTTCTAAAACCTCCACAATTTTCTTTATTTACTTAAATCCCAAACCCAATTACCATCGACATCAAAATAGCCAATTTTATCGCCTTGCTCTACTCTGAATAATCCCTCACCAGCATAAGTGATATACTCATAATTTGGATTAACGATGGTTTCACCTTTCAGGTTGGTCAAACCATTGAAACCTTTGATGCGAACTTTAGCATACCCCTCTTTGAAAGACTCGATTTTATCATACTTAGGCGGAATGATTTCGATACCACGCTGATTGATAATCCCCCAACGGCCATCCACCTGAACTACAGCTACGCCGTGACTAAATTCACTAGCTTTTTGGTAATAACCATCATACCAACCCGCCTGCTCCGTGATATAATAAAAACGATACTTTTCATCGCGTACCAAGCCTCGACCTTCCTTGAACTTTAATAGGCGATTTAAGCTTGGTTCGAGTACCAGATTACCGTCTAAATCGACTAAGCCAGCCTTGCGAATACCTCTGTAGACAACCGCTTTGTTATCATCAAAATCAAGACATTTGGAAAATTCACAAGGGATAACAATTTTACCACTTTTATCAATATAACCACAGCCGTCTTTGGTAGTAACTGCCGCACGGCCTTCCGAAAAACCAGCAGCTTTCTGATAATCTGCATCGATTACCATTTCTCCTTTTGTATTGATAAAGCCGTATTGGTCTTTTCGTTTTACGGCAGCCAAGCCTTCCTGAAATGGTCCGATTTCCTTGTAACGGGTAT
>JALEHC010000293.1 GCA_022763215.1 Saprospiraceae bacterium | reverse complement strand
GCCTCGGTACCAGAGCTTACAAAGCGGATTTTATCGATATAATCGTTGTTATCGACGATGAGCTGGCCTAACTGATTACCCAGGCGAGTGGGCGTACCGAAGGAGGTCCCTTTTGCGACGGTTTCCGTTACAAATTCTCTGACTTCTTTGTTGTTATGGCCGAGAATAAGCGGCCCCCAGGAGCAGCAGAAGTCGATATAGGTATTATCGTCTTCATCGGTGATTCGGCACCCTTGGCCTTCTTTAATAAAAAGTGGTGGTCCAGAAACCGATTTGAATGCCCGAACCGGCGAATTAACGCCACCGGGAAAATATTGTTTAGCTTCTTCAAATAGCTTGGATGATTCTGTTCTCGAAATGGTGTTGACTAGATCCATATATTATTTGTGCTTGAGGTAATTGACATTTAAAATATCCGGATTTTTATTGGGACGTACAAGAATGCACATTGACCACCAGAATATTTTGAAAAAATAAAAGTAACTTTTTTCTCATTTTTTGCTGTCAGAAGGAGGTAAATATCGATTAGTAGGGGGAGGGTAAAAAAAAACAGGATGGAGGGACTCATCCTGTTAGTTTGAGAAAAGAAGACTTTCCTCGTTAGATTATTCATACTGTTGTGGCTAAGAAAAAGAAAAAAGTGGAGAGAGTTTTAGCCTTTCATAATTATTCTCTCTCCAAGAAGCGTAGGTCTTTTGTTGAATTTGTTCTAAAATAATGTAATGTGAATAAAAATGCGCTTTAGTACTTATCAATGTCCATGTCTCGCCATTGGTCTCGTTTTTTCAGGTACCTTTCTCCTTTGGGAGTAAGGCTAGACTTTAAGAACGAAATTTGGCGTTTCCGTGCATCATTTGGATCTTTCGGCACGTTCGGATTTTCTAGTTCCTTACGTGTTGATGCACAATCAATGTAGCCTCCCATTGGTGGCTTTTCTGCGTAAATAATGCTTCCTGTTGGTAATAAGTAATACATACACTACAACGTTTAAGTGATGGTAAATTTGTCCCAATTGAGTAGTGTTTAGTTATTTTTGAGGAGACGGTAATCTCCGCAACATTCAACCTGTTGGTGTTACGTGCCTTAATTTCAATTACTTATTGATAAATTTCGTTTATCGGGAGGTATGTAGTGAGGAAGGTTTGTTCCTTGTTTTATGCTCTCTCTTTATGTGTTTAACAAATATATGTATATTCAACACTTTTAATGAGCAGATTTAGTCTAATCTGTGACATGACAAATGTCAATTTTTTATAATGAGTCAACTCTCAGAGCAAACTGTACAGGACAAGGCGCTTCAATTTTTGAGTGATTATTATGGAGCAGGCAGGCGGCGACGTCATTTTTTCGCTCAGCGCGAAATGCGAACCAAGAAGAAATATGGCAGCAAACGGGCAGATGGTTTGATTGCATTTCGGCATTGGTTATTTGGCATATATGTGGTGTCTATCGAAGCCAAATCACACAAAACACTGCCCGCCATGAAACCTAAGCGCGATAATGCGCTTTATTTGTACAATGCTTTTTTTGCAGGTGTGGCTATCAGTATTTTGAGTGGGGCTTTTTTTGCTGCTTTCAAAATGAGTGACGGCTTTTGGCAGTTTATCCTACCGCTTAATGTATTTGCGCTGGGTGCACTGCTGTATGCTTACATCACCCGCAATAGCTATAAACACAAAATAATTGATGTTGTCGCTCAAGTAAAGCAGTATCCGGCTCATGCCAAATGGTTAGCTTTTTCACAAGATAGCCTAAATGCTATAAGTCTCGAAAAAGTGAAAAACATGGAGCGCATCTGTAAAATCCATGGTATAGGAGTAGTAATTGTCAAACCACGCGGACGGTGTGAAATAATGGTCAAACCCAAATATCGGCTAAATTTCTACAGAGATTTTCTCAAATTTTACTCCAAAGAAGCCGATATCCGGGCTGCCATTCGGTAGTTTATTTTGCTTTTATTTTTATCAAATACAGATCAGTTCTGAAGTCTAGCTCTCCTTTTCCAAGGTCAATAACCTCTTCCTGCCATTCGGTAGTCGGGTATAGCACAACTTCCCGGTTCTGGATGTTCACTTTTACCGGCATTCTGAAGTCTTGGATATTTGTTTTCCAACGGTATTTAAGACTAGAGGTACCATCGCGATTTACCAAGCTGGTCCATTCCAAAACAGGTATGGATGGATATTCGAGGTATTGCTCAAAGAAATAGGTATAATCATTACCGGTAGCTTGATTGACATAGTCAATAAAGTCTGTCGTTCGAACATTACTAATTTCATGTTTTTGGTAAAACCCTTTCAGAATATCAAACCACAGTTTGTCATTATCAATAGCTGATCTGAGTGTATGCAGCACCCAAGAGCCTTTAAAGTAGTGGTCGCTACCTTTCCAATTTTCCCAATTGACATTTTTAGGGCCAAGAATGGGTTCTTGGTTCATGATGAATGATTTTTGACTATTGAGATAACGAACGGCATCCTTAAAGGAAAAATGATATTCGACATACAATGCTTCCATATAGGTCGTAAAACTTTCGTGTATCCACATTTCTGCCAAGTCATGGCAACTAATGCTGTTACCAAAATACTCATGTCCGGTCTCGTGCACGATAATGTAGTCCCAGTTCATGTCTTTGGGAATCATGCCTCCCATATAGCCACGTTTGTAGTGGTTGCCATAGGCAATGGCGCCTTGGTGTTCCATACCCAGATAGGGCGTTTCTACCAATGCAAAGCCGTCATTCCAGAATGGGTATTTTCCGAAATAGTGCTCAAAAGCCTCGAGTACACCTTCCGTTTGCTGGAAGTGGGTTTTCGCTTTCGCTAAATTTTCCGGAAGGACATAAAAATCCATAGGCATTTGTTCGCCATCTTTTGCGGTGTAGGTCTCCGAAAAATGCGCATAAGGAGCCACATTTATGGTGACATTATAGTTGTTGATGGGGTAACTCACAAACCACTCGTATCGGGTGTTGGCGCCTAGTTCTACCGTTTGACGCAAGTCGCCATTTGCCACGCAAAACAATTCATCTGGTACCGTTACCTTAATGGACATACTATCTGGTTCATCAGAGAGGTGATCTTTATTGGGCCACCAGAGGCTAGCGCCGTCTCCTTCGCAAGCAACGGCTATCCAGGGGGCACCCGAAGCAGTAGAGGACCAAACAAAACCACCGTCCCAAGGTGGGCGACGGGCTACCCGGGGGCTACCGTGATAGTATACCCGAAATTTCCCTTGGCTCCCTTTTTGTTGTTCAGGAAAATCGATAAAAACAGCATTGTATTCACGTTGGAAGGACAGTTCTTTTCCCTGAAACTCAATTTTATCGAGGCTCATATTTTGGTACAAATCAATCTGAAGTCGATCAAAGTTGTCTTTGGCATGGTAGTGAATGTCGACAAAACCATCGACTGATCGCTGGTCGAGTTGTAATTTGATATTGAGTTCATAAAAAGTTACATCATAGGCTGTACGCTCTGGCCGCAGCATACCTCGGAGAGTATCGGCACGATTAAAGGTATAGCGATCATAAAAACCTTTTTGAGCCGAGAGGCTGAGGGTAATCCACAAAAACAGGAAGGCGAAGGAAAGTATTTTCTTCATTGAATGATATTTTCAGAATCAGTTAAGTGTTTTATTTTATTATAGCATATTTGGTCGTTCTTTTATCGCCAAATTTCTTCATTAAATGATTATCCACTGCATATTTAAGGTCTCTGCTTGCTGTTGCAGGAGAAATATCTTTAAAAATATGGAGGTAATCTTTACGAGTTAAATAATCATCGCGATAAACTGAAATAAAGTAATCTACCCGCTCTTCTGTT
>JALEHC010000037.1 GCA_022763215.1 Saprospiraceae bacterium | reverse complement strand
ATCTCTGTCCCTCGATTGGCTTCTCGTATCCACTTCCCTTGTCGGACTTCCTGATCAGCCCAATACAAATGGTTCATCAACCCCAGCAACATACCTGCCGCATGCTCTCCAACTGCTACCCGACTGCCTTCCGGCGAATTGATCACCTGGATATTCTGCCTTTCGGCGAAAGCCTGATCAACATGCTCCAAACCAATACCAATCCTTGCGACAAATTGCAATTGTTCTGCTTGTGACAACAAATTCGCATCAACTTTCAATCGACTCCTGATGATCATCCCGAACATTCCTGGCAAGGCAGCTTTGACTTCTTCGCGATCCATATGACTTCCGTCAATACAATCATACCCGGCAGCCCGAAGGCCTTCTTCTAAAATCGGGTGCGCCTTATCTGTAAAAAGTATTTTTTGCATAAGCAGCTTTTTCTAAATTTCACCAAAAATAACACAAAAAAAGCCACCTTCGACCGATTAGGCTGAAAGTGGCTTTATAGCCGATTTAGGAGAAATATTAATCCAAATCAGGCTGCGGGGTCATCCGCAAGTAAGGCTTGATTTCTTTATGTCCTTTCGGGAATTTGTCTGGTACTTCTTCGTTTGAAATGTTCGGAGAAATAACCACGTCCTGTCCTTGTTCCCAGTCAGCCGGTGTTGCTACACTATAATTATCAGTGAGTTGCAAGGAGTCGATCACTCGTACCAATTCCAAGAAATTACGTCCTGTTGATGGTGGGTAAGTCAATGTCAGTCTTACCTTTTTATTCGGATCGATGATAAAAACCGAACGCACCGTTACTTTATTCGTCACATTCGGGTGAATCATATCATACAATTCAGACACCTTGCGATCTTCATCTGCAATAATCGGGAAATTCATTTCCACGCCTTGGGTCTCCTCGATATCTCTTACCCAATCGTTGTGAGAATCGATTGGATCAATACTCAAAGCGATCGCTTTGACATTGCGTTTTGCAAATTCTGATTTGAGCGCAGCGGTACGGCCAAGTTCAGTGGTACACACAGGCGTAAAATCGGCAGGGTGAGAGAACAAAAGTCCCCAGCTATCACCTAACCAATCATAAAAATCAATATTTCCATGTGTGGTTTGCGCCTTGAAGTTGGGTGCGGTATCACCTAGTTTGATTGCCATGTTGATTATATTTTTATTTTCTGTAATTAACGATTTTTTTCTTAAAACTTCCGCTATTTCAATATTACTTCTTTGTTAAAATCCTTCCGTTCCGGGTAGAGCTAAGCGGCCATCTCGCAGGAAAGCCATTCTTCTCTTTTTCAACTGTGGGATCTGCTTTTGAGCAGATTTATCACCTTCCCAAAATTGATTAATTAATTTCCGAATTTTTTCGAATTCTACCAAAAATCCGTCATGACCATATAAACTATTAATGATCTCTAACTCGGCATTCGGAATCGAATCGGCAATTTGGACTTGCTCCCTTACGGGAAATAAAACATCCGACTGTATCCCGATTACCAGCGTAGCAGCCGAAATTCGCTTCAAAGCAGCATCAATTCCACCTCTACCACGACCAATATTGTGGCTGTCCATCGCTTTGCTTAAGGCAAGGTAACTGTATACGTCAAAACGTTGACGTAGTTTCTGCCCTTGGTATCTTTGGTAAGAACTAGCTCGATAATCTTCCAGTTTTTCAGCTATCGGTTCGGCCTGTGTCTGGTGGTAAGTATCATAATTACGGTAGGAAAGCATGGCAATTGCTCTGGCCGCTTCCAGTCCAAGCTTGGCCGCTTCCGCTGGATTAGCCCCCGCTTTTAGGCCGGTCTGAATCGCCATTCGTTGTGCTTCATTGAAGGCAATACCCCAAGGCGAATGAACGGCATTGGTAGCCAATACACAAATGTGTTCAAAGTTGTTTGGCTGTTCGACTGCCCATTCCAGCAATTGTTGTCCGCCCATCGAGCCACCAATTCCAAAATTAATTTTGTGAATCCCCAAGTGAGATTGCAATAAACGATGGGCCTTCACCATATCTCGAATGGTAATTAAAGGAAAGTCTGCACCATAGGCTTTACCGGAAGAAGGGTTTATCGAAGCTGGCCCAGTAGTGCCATAACATGAGCCCAAAATATTGGCGCAAACGATCAAGTATTTTTCAGGATCAAATAATTTACCTGGACCGACCAGACCAGACCACCAGTCTGCTGCATCCGAATTGCCTGTCAAAGCATGACAAATCCAGACAACATTATCTTGATTGTTGTTAAGTTGACCGTACAACTCATAGGCAATTTCCAGTTGTTCGAGTTGTTGCCCGCTTTCCAGCTCAAAAGGAGCTATAATTTTCAATACTTCCACAATTTTATGCTTTTGAGTTTAGAGAATTTCGATGAATACGGATTTTACGCAAGTACAGGTGACGGCTCTACAATTTTGGCGAAAGCCTGCTCAAAATCTGAAAGTATATCATCGATATGTTCAATACCTACGCTTACGCGCAATGCATTGGGTTGTACGCCTGCTGCGAGTTGCTCTTCCTCCGTCAATTGCTGATGCGT
>JALEHC010000292.1 GCA_022763215.1 Saprospiraceae bacterium | reverse complement strand
TTTAGCGCCGATGGTACTACATTGTGGGAGAGTAGGTCGCCGCCAACTTTTTTTATCCCTATCTGCCCCTCTTTTGGGGCTTTTTTTTTGCCCTGACTTTATTGATACCATACATTCAAGATCCATGAATCAGCAAAATGCAAGTCGACTAAAGTGGAGCCTCGAAATCATTTGGTGGATTGTTACCATTGTCTTAGCAATTGCTGTATTACTACCTATTTATTTTTCTGTAATCAACTATCCTTTCTGGAATGTTAACATCATCTATATTGTGGTGTTTGTTACATTTACGAGGTATATATTTTTCCTCAAACACACTTTCCTCGCAAATATCGAATATTTGAAAGTACTCCTCATATTTCTTTGTTTTCCTTTAATATTTTATCTGATTCAAGAATTAAATGCCTTTCAAACGTTTTTGGATGAAGAGGGAGCTGGAGCAATTGTCGGAAATGATGATCCAAATAGTGGAATGATTAATTATGTCAGAAGTGAATTCCTATTATTTGGGGTTGGTAGTGTGATTGCATCTATAGTATTTCCCTTCCGGTTGATTTTATCGGTGTGGAGAAGTCGAAATTCCAATAAAGTATAAGTTAGGTGAAGTGTTGTGTTAGCTTTCTGTAGTATTTGAGTCCTGCGTATTTGCTATTCGGATACAAGAAAGCCCAATTAATAACTGGCCTAAGAGATAAGTTGTCATGATGGCTAGTCTTGGCGATGGGATGTATTCCCCGAAAGGGGTAAACTTATTGACCGCAATGAGTGTATCAGAAAAAATAAAAAGGACAGCCCCCAACATCAATACTTGCCAATCATTTGTGACAACTCTGTTTTTCATATTAAAAACTGCTGCTGCCATAGCGATAATACAAAAGCTATAAATAACAACTGCATAGTTTAGGCCCTCCGGCAGGTATGGCCAAAGAAATCGTACATTAAGCAGCAGATAAGCGAAAAAGAGCAAACTCCAAACAGGGCGTTTCCAGAGGAGGCCCATTTCCCGAAAGGGAAAAATAAGAAAAGCTCTGAGGTACATCAAATGAGCGGTAAGAAAGGCGAGCAAACCAGCTATGAAAAAGCCTGGTTGAGAAAACATCAATAGGGTGTCGCCCAGTGCAGAAAAGAGAAAACCTATAAAAATACTAGTGCGAAAAGCACTTTGCCTAGTTTGTCCTATAAAATATAGAGCCAAGGTTGGCAAGAGTAAAGGTTTGGTTACATAAATCAACCATTGGCTGTTAAGCAACTCTGCAGAAAGATTAAGGATACTAAGGCCAATAAATAGCCATAATATCCAAGCGTATTTTTGATTATTGTTTTTCTTCATCATCTGGAAGATCATAAATGCTTGGGTCAGATTCAGAGCGTTCCACACTCATTTCCTCTAATTTATCCATAAAGTCAATAGAATGATCCCAGAATTCCACGAAAGTGGGACGAATACGTTCTCCTAAAGCCCAGACGGTATTAGGAAACTCTTCGAGATAATCATAGGTAAGCGATTGTGATTTGGTGGTATCGTCGATTAGGTGTGATTTTTCACCAAACCAAAGAATCATGCTGTACATGAGTATCATTAGGCCTGCTAGGAGAGCACCTCCTGCCACCTTATTAATGATGTTGATGTTGGCACTTTGGAGAATGCCTTCGACGCCTCTGGCAAATAAACGAATGATAACCATCGTTAGAACAAAGGAAAGCAAGAAGCCTGCGATAAACCAAAGGGGATTGTTATCATTGAAAACCGTTTCCAGAAATTTGGTCGTTTGAGGGCCAAAACGGAAACCAGCCATTAGGCCGAAAGCGACAGAAAGTATAGTAAAAACAGTCTGGATAATACCTCTAGAGAAACCAAGGTAGAACCCATAACCAGCAAGAATAGCAAATATAATGTCGATAATCATACGAACTGTAATTGAGCTTTGGTTGGTTAATAAAAACCAGAAAATAACCGAAGCTGTTTGCTTGTTAGTCGAGTGTTGATCAAATGAAGTCGCAAATTTGTTATATCAATTTTTTTTATTTTACCTTAGAGGTTAGTAAATAGCTTAATGATCCTAAACATAAGCTATTTTTACATAAAATGCTGATTATCTGACTAGCAAGCCAAAATCAGCAAGAATATTTCAAGCGCTATCACTGGATATAACAATTTCAACTCCTGATACTGTTGGCCAGCAAATTATATTTTTTTAATTGATAAGACGAAACTTTTCGACGAAGTTATCCAAAACCGAAATTAAAATGAAGAACATTTTAGCTATTCTTATGCTAACCACGCTATGTGGTACTGGCGTGTACGCTCAAATAGCAGATAGCCAGGCGAATGACATCCCCAAAGTTTTTCGGCTGGGAGAAGATGAAGCTATCTATGATGCCTTAGTGAAAGGGTATCCATTATCGTTGTTGGAAGCGACCAACAATGATGTAAAAGTAGCTTTTAACAAATGGATTGGTGTATTGGAAGATATGCAGACCTATGCAGAGAAAATCCGTTATGATATTAAAGGGGTCAAACTGAGATTGCATGTTTTCTGGAATGAAAATGGATCAATTGATCATCTTGGGTATTTACTCAGAGAAGATTCCAAAAATGTCAATGATGCAGAACTTAAGGCCTTTTTGAAATCATTCATTAGTCGTTCGAAAATGGATATAGAATCGATGCGAAGATATTCGTTTTATACCACTGCTACTTTTCCTGTATATGTCGAAAGATATAAAGGCAATTAAACGGCCGTTATTCGACAGTCTTAGCATTTTCTGGAGGCTGTCGAATGCTTTCCTACCCTTATCATGGTTTTATATCTTTAAAGAATTGAAAACTTCTCTTTGAAGCCATTGCTAAAATGATTTTCTTTGTGGAAATCCAAGAAGCGAAAAGACCACTCACCTCCCATGAACAAGTTCGTAAACCAATTTACTTATTAAAAATCTCCAAAACATGATTAAGATTCTTGCGAATGATGGCATTCATCCTGATGGGAAAATTTTGCTAGAAGAGGCCCAATATGAGGTACATACTGAAAAAGTCCCACAAGATCAGCTCATGGAAGTGTTACCCGATTTTGATGTGGTTATTGTAAGGAGTAGCACCAAAATTCGCCAAGAACTGATTGATGCTTGTCCGAAGCTGAAAATTATTGCTCGTGCCGGAGTAGGCATGGATAATATTGATGCAGAGTATGCCCGCTCAAAAGGAATAACGGTGATGAATACACCGGAAGCTCCTGCTCAGGCTGTTGCAGAATTGGTATTTGCGCATATGTTTTCTTTGGTACGCAAGCTGCACCTTTCCAATCGCGTAATGCCAAAGGAGGGTGGAACAAATTTTAAAGAACTAAAAAGTAGATATTCTGGAGGAACTCAACTAAGAGGAAAAACCCTTGGTATCATCGGACTTGGTCGTGTTGGTCAGCAGGTTGCTCGAATTGCAGTTGCTATGGGAATGAAAATTCTGCCAGTCGATTTGGTTGTCGATCAAGTTGACATTGCCATTAATGTATTTAAGAGTGATCAGGTTCGAATGGCTGTTAACATCGAAACAGTTGATTTTGATACGGTATTAGAGAATAGTGACTTTGTAACTGTTCATGTACCATATACTGGCGGAAAGCCAATACTTGGGAAAGAAGAAATTTCCAAAATGAAGAAAGGGGCTTATTTGATTAATACTTCTAGAGGTGGTACCGTGGATGAAGACGCAATGTTGGAAGCCTTAGCATCTGGTCAATTGGCCGGAGCAGGACTAGATGTATTTAACGATGAACCACATCCTAAAGATAATATCTTAAATAATGAAAGGATTTCTTTGACGCCACATACTGGAGCAGCCACCTTGGAGGCACAAAGAAATATTGGTTTGGCCTTAGCGGACCGTATCATAGCTTATTTCGGAGACGATAAGTAAGAGAAATAAAAGCATTGAGCACTATGGTAGCTGATTTAGACAATCGCTTAGCTCGCTAAGTGCTATTACAAATCATTGATTAAATGCTAAGCATACTCTAATAAAAAACGGCTAGGTGAGCACCTAGCCGTTTTTTATTACCGAATCATTTTCATAAAAGTACCCACAAACCAGTTGGAGTCGGACTTAACGAGCCGATCAAGCGTGGAGTCGGCTTTATTGGAAAACAGCTTGATATCTTTAATAATATTTTGAAACTCTTCTGTTTCCCTGTCGTTTCCATCAACGCTGGAAATTTCATCAAGTACTTTGAGCATTGGTTCCAGTTCTCGCTTTTTTCTTTGGGTAATAATATTCTGAAAAATTATCCACATATCTTTTTCAGCAATAAAGTACTCTTTTCGTTCTCCGGTTTTTAATTCTTTGTAAACGAGGCCCCAATCGATCAGTGCACGAATATTCATATTGGCATTTCCTCTTGAAATTTGCAATTCCTCCATGATTTCATCTGCACTCATGGCATCTGGAGAAATTAATAAGAGCGCATGGATTTGAGCCATGGTTCGGTTAATTCCCCAGTTGGAGCCGAGCGCACCCCAAGACTGAATAAATTTTTCTTTTCCTTCTTGCAAATTCATTTGATCCGGTGTTAAGTGTTACTTTCAGAAACTATTGAAAGTATAATTTAGCCAATTAATAAAAAAAATGGGATTTTTGTTTAAAATCGGATAAAGAATTCTTCTAATTAGGCCTTTTTAATAAATGGAGGCTTAACGATTTCTGCCATCAGTCTTTTTTTACCAGCTACTACATATATGGTACGACCAATTTCTGCATAAGATTTAGGAACATACCCCATACCAATCGGATGGTTTAGAGACGGTGACTGAGTACCAGAAGTAACTTCGCCTATGACTTCCCCATTTTCATTTTCGATCTTATAACCGTGGCGAGGTACACGACGTTCATTTAGTGTGAAACCTACTAGTTTTCTATCGATTCCCTCTGTTTTTTGTTTCAGGAAAATATCTCTGGAATTAAAATCGCCCTTCTTGAATTTGGTGATCCAACCAAGCCCTGCTTCGATGGTAGAAGTAGTTTCATCAATATCATTGCCGTATAAGCAGAATCCCATTTCCATGCGAAGGGTATCTCGAGCACCGAGGCCAATTGGTTTTATGTCCAAATCTTTTCCAGCTTCGAAGATTGCATCCCAGAGTTGTTCCATTTTGGAAGAATCAGCATAAAGTTCAAAACCTCCTGCGCCGGTGTAGCCGGTTGCAGAAATCAAAACATTATCCAATCCAGCCATTTGCCCCTTGACAAAGGTATAGAACCCAACAGTTGACAAATCAACATCTGTCAGTTTTTGAAGAACTTTTGTAGCATTTGGACCCTGAACGGCAAGTAGCCCTGTTTGCTCAGAGATATTGATCATTTTCGTATCAAACGTATTCTGCTCTTTGATCCAGTTCCAGTCCTTTTCAATATTAGATGCATTAACCACCAGCATATAGGCTTTTTCACCTTCAGCACACATATCTTCAGGAAGGCGATACACCAACAAGTCATCGAGCAAACCACCTGTGTCATTTGGGAGTGCTGAATATTGGGCTTTACCGATTGTGAGTTTGGAAGCATCATTGGTTGTTACTTTTTGAATAAGCTCCAGTGCTTCTTTTCCTCTAATTATGAATTCTCCCATGTGAGACACATCAAAAACACCTACATTATTTCTTACGCAGAGGTGTTCTGCTTTTACACCTTCATAAGAAAGGGGCATATTGTACCCTGCGAATTCAGTCATTTTTGCACCTAGTGCCTGATGTTTTTTTACCAAGGGTGTATCCTTCATATAATTGGTTTTGAATTGGTTTTAAATGAATCTAGTCAATAAGTGACGGATCAAAATTATGGACAAGTGAAATTTGTGCTGACCCTATAAAATTTCACTTGATCATAATTCCGTCTAACTACTTAATTCCGCAAAATTAGGCTAAAAGATGGACGCAATGAAATGCTATCGCCTAACTTTTATATTTTGAATACGATCACCCATCAAAATTTTATGAACAACCTCCATACCTTCTTCTACTTTACCAAATATAGTGTAGTTCCCATCTAGGTGTGGGGTTGGTGAGTGAGTGATGAAAAACTGAGTACCTTCTGTATGATTTCCGGCGGAAGCCATACCAATATAGCCTTCATCGTCATAGTGTAGAGGGGGCAATTCTGAACGAATAGTATAATTCAGACTACCATAACCATCGCCTCTTGGACAGCCACCCTGAATAACAAAGTTGGGCACAACCCGGTGAAAGTTCAGACCGTCATAAAAACCGTCTCTGGCCAGTTGCATAAAATTAGCGACAGTACCCGGGGCTTGCCCTGGAAATAGGCGCACGACTATGGTTCCTTTGCTGGTTTCTATTTCTGCGAGCGTTCGGTCTGTTAGTTCTTCCAAAACACTCCAATCGATCGGATGATTAAAAGAAGGTTCAAGTGGTTCAAATGCGGTATCATTTACAAAAGCGATAGCTCTGCGCAATTCATTATAGGTTTCTGTATGCTTGGGTAATTCTAAATTGCTTAGCGCAACATCCATCTTACCCAGGCTATCCGCATAATTTTCCAAGGTAAAGCTGGTATTTTGTAAGGCGTTAGCCGCAACGGCAATCATCCCAGCATCATTTTTATCCATGGTTTCCATAAAATGGCCACAAATTTCACGGGCAATGCGTCGGTAGCTTCCGCCAAAAAAGCCTCTGAAATTTGATCGACTGGTAATATTGGACAAGGCCTGCACACTAGAAGTTCGAATGATCGCATCTTCACTTGGATAACCTTCTCTGTGAATAAAGCGATAATTCCAAGGGAACTCCGCCAGCGCAATCAAGCAAGATGCTTTTTCATAAGGATCAGTTGAACGACGAAAACGATTTCTTAATTCAGAATTAATGGCATCTCTGGCTTCTACCTGGCCATTAAACAAGTGTCTGTTCGCTGCTTGGTAAAGCGTTAGTTGTACTTGTGTGGGGAGTGAATCTTTGGCCATGAGCCAGTACGTAGTCGCATCGGCAGCATTGCCGTTCTCGAGAAAGAACTGAGCGGAGCGCATTGCTACATGTGCACTGGTGTCTTTGAGCGCAGCAATAGCGGTTTCCTTGACCGCTTCATATTCGTAGTTGGTAAACGCTCGAAGCAAATTGCACTTCACTCGATAATCAGACTCCTGTCGAAACTGAGCCAGAAGGGTATTAAGCGCATCTTCTGATTGTATTTTACCAACGGCTACTGCCAAAGCCATTCGGATATTAGGATCCTCTTCCTGACGAAGGGAGGGTATAAGTTGTCCGGCTTTCGCCGAAAGGTCGATTCCCTGAACTCGGTAGAGATAATTGGCGGCAATGAGTCGAACACTGGCCGGGTAAGTCAGGTCACTAACCAAGTTGACCATGCGGTCGGTACCTGCTGGGCTGGTTATTTGGCGTAAGCCAAAACGATAGATACTCCATGCCTGGCCTTCGAGTAGCATCGTATCTTTATTGGTATAAGTCGAAACAGTGGCAAGCGCATCAAGATGGCTCTTTTCGCCACATTTTCCAACCGCTTCCAAGATAGCCCGATTGGAATTATTATAAATGCCTGCGGTATCATAGCGGTCAAATGCACCAATCAGCGGCTCCGTAGCGGAAGCTTCTCCGATTTGTCCAAGTGAATATGCTGCAGCTGCCCGAACCTTATCGATATCGCTTTTTAGTAAGGGAATGAGGCTGTCAATAGCTTCCGGAGCTTTGATGGAAGCAAAGGCTAAAGCTGCTACATACTGATAAGAAGGATCTTTATGGCGGAAATATGGATACAGCTTTTCAATTTGTTGCTGATCCTGAAAGTTATAGATTTTCTGAAAAAGTGAGTCTCGAAAATCAAGACGAACTTCTGTAAGCTTTTCTTCCTGATAAGGAACACAGCTAAACAGCATGGCAAATAAAGAAATGCTTATAAATAAGGTTATTTTCTGATTCATAATTCTGATTATGATGCCTGAAAATGATTGATTGGATAGTGTAAAAATAGTGGCTTTGAAGGGGAAGATAAAAAATAAAAAGAGCATTTCTGGTTGGAAATGCTCTTTCTTATATCTCTGAATCAGTAGTTCAGAGAAGAATTACTGATCAATGGTTTCCGTATCGTCTTCGGAATCTTCTGTTTTTTCATCTCCAAACAAATCTTCCGAAAAGTCTTCATCAAATCCTTTTTCGATTCCTGGGTCACCGTTTTGCTGATAAACACCACAGTCAATCACGATACCCAAATCTCCGGGTGGACGATAAAAACGCGCATTTACATCATAATTGAGCGAATCATTAGCTTCTACTTTTTCCATAAAAGAGCGGAAAATAGGTTTTGCCATAAATGAACCTTGCCCGTAGGTCAGATCAAGGAAACGAATCCAGCGATCCTCACCACCTACCCACGTTCCAACGACGAGTTCAGGTGTAATACCCATAAACCAGCCATCGACATGGTCGTTGGTAGTTCCGGTTTTACCTCCGACTTCACTTTTTATTTTTCCCATAAATCCAGCTGAAGACTTTAGCATGTCTACCATTACATAATTAGCATTTGGCGGAAGCGCGGGGCGTTGCACTTGAGTTTCATTGCTGTAGATGATCTTTCCGTCCTTGTCCTCAATTTTGAGCAGAAAAATAGGCTCTACATACTGCCCATTATTGGCGAAAGTGGTGTAAGCCCCCGTCATTTCCATAACGGAAAGGTCAGTTGCCCCCAAACAGATAGATGGAGAACGCGGAACGCGGTATCGGCCATTCGGGTATTTTTCGTTTTTATCGATTCCCATTTCATTAATCAACTCAATCACGGGCATCGGAGAGTCCAGTTCTTTCATCAGGTAAGCCGAAACCGTGTTTTTAGACTGTTGTAACCCTTGTCGAAGCGTTAGCAAGTTGCCGGTATATTTACCATCTGAGTTACGAGGAGTCCATGGTTCTCCAAGATTAAAGGTTCCTTCGCCCGGGCTTATAGTGATGGGCACATCATAGACTTGATAGCAAGGTGAAATACCCTGTTGAGCGATGGCTGTTGCGTACACAAATGGCTTAAAGGTTGAACCGACCTGACGATTAATACGTACGTGGTCGTATTGGAAGTATTTGTGATTGATTCCTCCAACCCAGGCTTTTACATGTCCTGTTTGAGGATCTACAGCCATAACACCTGCTTGCAAAAACATGCGGTGATAGCGAATAGAATCATTGGGAGTCATGACGGTATCGACTTCCATTTTTTCATTGTAGGCAAACACTTTCATTTTGGTAGGTGTGCTGAAGCTTTTCTCAGCTACCTGCTGAAATTGTTCCCACTTTTTGATGACTTCCGGAAAAAGGCCGCTTTTCATAACCCGGCGATAATCCTTTGCCAGTTCTGTGCTGATCAAATTTCGATTAACTAAATCTTTGATAACGCCCGGTTTATCATACTCTCTGACCATTCGATCAATTTCTCGATCATCTCTACTGAAGGTAAAATCAGGAAACTCTTTATTCAATTTTTGAAGGATACCATCTAGGTAAGTTGTTCGTAGCTCCTGATATCGTTCAGATTCGCGAGTGATTCTACGCAGGGCCATCTGGCGGATTTCAACTGGTACTTCAGTCGTAGAATAAGGGGAGCGATACGTCCAAGGGTCACGATCACGCCAGGTACGCCACATAATCTCTTGACGTCTTGGCATTTGTTCCTTTACGGCTTCTTCTGCATAGGCTTGCATAGTTGGGTCTAGAGTAGTATATATTTTCAAGCCATCCTTATAGATGTTATAAGGTTTGCCATCTGGTTTCTTTTTAGCTTCTGTTCTGAGAATTTCTTTCACATCCTTGGCCAATTCCATTCGGAAGTAAGGTGCCAGTCCATCGACATGCGTTTGGCGTTGGAAATTTAAGCCCAGAGGTTGTTCTTTGAGATCGGTATATTCATCAGGAGTAAGCAAACCATTTTTTTCCATTTGCTTGAGTACCACCATACGACGGTGCATAACCGTATCCGGCCATCTGAGCGGATTAAACAGAGATGGGTTTTTTAGCATTCCCACCAGCATTGCAGCTTCATTAACTTCCAGGTCAGCCGGGATTTTTCCAAAATAAATTTCAGAAGCAGCTTTAATACCATAAGCTCCATTAATAAAATTGAACTTATTGAGGTACATCGTAATGATTTCCTGTTTGGTATATCGGCGTTCAAGCCTTACGGCAATAATCCACTCTTTCAATTTTTGAAAAGCTCTTTCTACAATATTGCGGGCAGCCACACCGGTAAACAACAATTTGGCCAGCTGTTGCGAAATGGTACTGGCACCACCCGAACTGCGGTCTCTTAGAATTACCGTTTTTACGGCTACTCTTCCCAAAGCTGGGAAATCAATGCCTGAGTGTTCATAAAATCGTTCATCCTCTGTTGCAATCAGTGCATTAACAAGATTAGGGGAGAGGTCTTCAAATTTTACAGGGACACGGTTTTCTGTATAATAACGGCCCAGTACTTCGCCATTGATGGCAAATACCTGAGAGGCTTCCTCACTTTCGGGGTTTTCCAGTTGTTCAACGGAAGGCAAATCCGTAAAGGAAAGACCTACAAAAAGCAGTATAATCCCCAAAACAGAAGCCAGTGTCAGTATCCACAGCCCCTTGACAATATTTTTGTACCAGGTGTTTTGGCTACAGTTTAGGAAAAAATCAAATATCTTTTGCATATAAATCTTATGTGTGTTTGCTTAGTAAAGATACGAATTCTCGTTGGTCTTGGTTTTGTATTAATGCGTCTTCCTGATAAAGTCATTATAAAAACGCAAACTTTCGACAATCATTTCTGCGGAAGCAGTCTGATTAATAACGGCTTCGCCTGTTGCTTTGATCAGCGTAAAGTTGATGGCTTTGCCTTCATTTTTTTTATCATTGCCCATTAGATGCAAGTATTCATCAAAATAGCGTTCTTCCAGTGCTTTCGGTTGATAAATTTGCTGGATGAAAGTGCCGATTTCTTCCAAATCACTTCTTTGCAGTCCCGTCTGTTTGTGTGCCAGGTAGCTTTCGCAAATAAAGCCAATGGCGATTGCTTCCCCGTGCAGTAGTGGTTGGCTGGTTTCGAGTGCATGGCCTTCAATGGCGTGGCCAATAGTGTGTCCAAAGTTAAGTGCTTTACGAAGACCTTTTTCAAACGGATCTTCTTCAACAATCCTTTGTTTGATCTTTAACGAAGGCACGAGGAAAGATGCCCAGTTTTGGCCTTTCAGATCAGATATTTGTCTGATCATCACCCACTGATCATAGTCCGCAATCAAGCTGTGTTTGATGATTTCTGCAAAGCCGCTTCGGATTTCCCGAAAGGGGAGTGTTTGTAGAAAAACCGGATCAATGAAAACCGCTTGAGGGTTATTGAATAAGCCAATACTGTTTTTGACTTTCATGAAATCAATGCCCAATTTACCACCAATAGAGGCATCTACCTGCGAAAGGAGGGTAGTCGGAATTTGAATAAAGTCGAGCCCTCTTTTGAATGTGCTTGCGCAAAATCCGCCCATATCGCCGATGACGCCACCACCAAGGTTGATGAGTAGCGCTTTGCGGTCGGTGCCCAGCTCCATCATTTGCTTCCAGATGAGTTGACAGGTTTCGATATGTTTATGTTGTTCGCCTGCCGGAATTTGAATAATGTTCAGCTGTTGCTTGGGTAGATAGCTTTTTAGTACAGGGAGGCAGTGCTCTGCTGTATTGGTATCCGTCAGCACCAATACTTGGCTATAGCTTCTTTGCCCGAGCAATGCTTGCAAGGATTGTTGGATGTTACCTACATGAATATTGTAGTTATCTAAAGCAATGATTTCCATTCCTAAATTTTGAGTAAGTCAAAAATAAGCCGCATTGTAAAATAATGCAGGGCATTTTTTATGGCTGTATGGATAGGGCAATTATTTGTAGTGAATTGTTTATTGAACGTCGTTGAGCTGGTGAAGCATATCTACTGACCATGCTTCTGGCCTTTCGGCAAATAGGACTTTCGTCCTGCTCCAGGTAGCTTTGAATAGTTCTGAGTAGCGATATTGGTTTAGCGACTTTTCGTCTGTCCAGTAGCTGTATGTAAAAAATACATTGTGGGGCTCGCGAGCCTGCCACAGTTCGAGGTGATGACAGCCTTCGAAACTGCGGATTTTTTCTTTAGTTTCCTCAAAAATCTGGATAAAGTCATCAATTTTATCTTCCTGAAAAGTGAGTTTTACAATGCGTTTAATCATTGGAAGTCGTATTTGTAAAGTCTATCTGGATTGTATCCTCGACTTGTAGGCCAAAGAGTGTACTTGCTTCGCCCATGTTGACGGCAATTTCGAGATGGTCAAAATGATTGAAATGGCAAAGGATTTCGCCTACGCCTACATCGTGATAGTGTTCTCGAATTTGGTTAATGGGTTCGTGTCGGCGAAAATATATCGTGAAAGGCCGGCCGTTGCATACCTGTTCAAATAATTCTTTGGTAATGTTGACTATGGCGTTACCAAATCGGTCGATATGAATGACAGAACCTCGTAACTGATGCGTACTAACGACCGGACGCAAAGTGATGCGGTCGCTAACCGAATCGAGAGGAGTTCCGATTTCTTCCAGTGGCATATTTTGCGAAAGCATACTAATGGCACGGGTGTAAGTGGCCATGAGAGGAAAGGCAGCATCAGATATATTCGGGAGTAGGTATACATCCTCAGGGCGTTGTTCAAAAATCAGTGAGAACAAGCCATTGTCGGGGGCGATGAAATAGTGTTTCGCGAAAGCGTAGAGAAGGTATTGAGCATCTTTCTGGTAGTAATCATTGACACTGATCAAGTGGATCGTCCCTTCCGGGAAATGTTGCCAGCAGTTTTTGAAGATGAATGCAGCTTGGACGATGTCATAGGGCTGTATTGAATGAGAGATGTCGACCAACTGGGTTTGGTTATTTTGAGAAAGAATTGCACCTTTCAATGCTGGTAGATAAAAATCCTGCCATCCAAAGTCTGATGTAAGTGTTATGATTGGCATGTATTCTGTTGATGCTTGTATTTGATTCGGCATGCGAATGCAGCGCTGAGTTTCATTGAGACAAACCAAACTTTTAGTGTTGCTTATCTCATTACTTAAGCTGTAAATTTAGAAAACTAATGAGAGGCAATCCTATTTTTCGGTAAAAGATTTGAGGGAATGGGCGTTAAATAAGATGAAAAGGTCGGTTGATTGAACGGATGATTGAGATTAGACGGTTTGAAAGGAGGAAGAAGTTCGGCCAAAAAATATGGGCAACTTGCAGAAATATAAGTAACTTTAAGGCATTAAGATAAATGCAAAAAATGTGGATTTGATATTTTTTGTGTTTACAAGAAAAAATGTATGACAGGCAACACCTGCGGAAATTCCGGAAAAATAAGCTGCGAATTAGCCCTTTTATGAAAAATATCAACAATTGGGGTTAATTCGCAGCTTTATTTTGAACTGATTGCTTCGGATTGAAGTTGGAGTTACAAGTCTGTTCTACAATTAAATAAACAAAGAGGGCTTTTGAATGCCCTACAAAATGGAGGAAATCTATTGAGTGAAATTATTCTTACGATTGACGGAATTGATCCAGTGGAGTTGTATGGTGAAAATAATGTCAAGCTGAATGCATTGAAGAAAGCTTTTCCGGAAGTGACCATTACATCGCGCGGAAACAGCTTGAAAATATCGGGAGAAAAAAAATATACGCAGAAAGCCAAAAGCAGGTTTGAGATGATGGTGCGTATACTCAAAGAGCATAAAGAATTGCCGCTTCAGATGGTAGAGGATATCATGAGTGGTTCGAACCCTTATGAGCATTTGCTGAATGAGGGGAAAACCAAAACTATATTGTATGGACGCGGTGGAAAGCCCATCAAAGCAAAGACCAGAAACCAGAAGTTGTTGGTAGACGCTGCCGAGAATAATGACATTGTCTTTGCTATTGGCCCTGCCGGAACTGGTAAAACCTATACTGCGGTTGCTATGGCTGTTCGGGCTTTGAAAAACCGCATGGTCAAAAAAATTATCCTGACACGACCAGCGGTGGAAGCTGGAGAGAGTCTGGGCTTTTTGCCAGGTGATTTGAAGGACAAAATTGACCCTTACTTGCGCCCACTTTATGATTCGCTGGATGATATGCTTCCCGCTGATAAACTAGCTCATTTTATGGGTACACGCGTTATTGAGATCGCTCCTCTGGCATTTATGCGTGGACGTACACTGGATAATGCATTTATTATACTGGATGAAGCACAAAACTGCTCCACGATGCAGCTGAAAATGTTTCTGACTCGTTTGGGGCCAACCGCTAAGTGTATAATAACGGGTGACTTGTCTCAGATTGATTTGCCTTACCACCAAAAATCTGGTTTGAGAAGAGCAATTGGTCTTCTTGGCAAACTGGAGGGTATTGCTACGGTTAACCTTACGACAGATGATGTTGTTCGTCACCGTCTTGTGAAAGCTATCATTAAGGCTTATGATGAGTCAGATCAGCGACGACAACAAATGAAGCTCGAGAGAGAAGCTAAAGAGAAAGAAGAGAAAGAAAAAGCAGAGCAAGAGAAAATAAAATCAAATAAATAAAGAGGTTATGCATTACAAGGTGACCATTAAGAAAGAGAAAGAAAAAGAATTTTTGAAAGTGATGGATGCATTGGAGAGTCTAGGTGCTGTGTTGGAAGTAGACAAGATAGAGTCGCCAAGCGCAGATTCAGAAATTCCGAAAAGAGGGGAAGTAGAGGAGCTTTCAGAGGAGTTTACCTCTGATCTGGCATCTACAGAGTACCTGAAACGTTACCGCGATTTAGTAGACTAATTATTGTGCCCAAGACGAGCCAAATCTAAATTATTGGCCACGGCACAATGATTTGATAATTAGAAGCAAATTTGGATAATTAGATACTTATCCATTGCATACTAGTCTTACCAGATAAACCAATCCATAGTTCTGTAAGTGATTCAGAACTATGGATTTTCTTTTAAATAACAGACCTTATGAGCGAAATTTACCAACTTTCGAAAATGCAAAAAGTGATCAAAGGCGAGATCACTTTGGCGGGTTCCAAAAGTATCAGTAACCGGGCTTTATTGATTCGGGCTTTGTGTAAAGATGATTTTGAAATATCGAAACTGGCGAATGCAAAAGATACCCAATTACTGACTCATTTGCTGAAAAGCAAGGACCCAATACGGGATGCCGGAGCTGCTGGTACGACATTTCGGTTTATGACTGCTTATTTGTCGATGCAACCTGGGGTACAGACGCTTACTGGTACCGAGCGAATGAAACAACGACCGATTGGTGTTTTGGCGGAAGCCTTAAAAGAATTAGGTGCCGACATTGAATATCTGGAAAAAGAAGGGTATCCACCTTTGCGAATCGGCGAAGCCGGGAAATTTGGTGATCAGACCGAATTAAGTATTGCTGCTCATACCAGTAGCCAGTATATTTCTGCTTTACTTATGCTGGCTCCGCATTTGCCGAAAGGCTTGAACCTAAAGCTGGAGGGTGACATTGTTTCACGCTCGTATATAGAAATGACCTTAAACCTGATACGATATTTTGGTGTCGATTATGAATGGGAAGGTCAGACTATTCGCATTGCACCGCAGCCTTATCAGGCGAAAGACTTTGTTGTAGAAGCAGACTGGTCTGCGGCTTCGTACTACTATATTATGGCCGCTTTCGCGGAAAATCTGGACTTACAGCTCAATGGATTATTTGAAGAAAGTGTGCAGGGCGATGCTGTTATTGCCGAAATGATGGCGCAGTTTGGTGTAAAAACAAGCTATAATAAGGCAGGAATTCGTCTGACTAAAGAGCCAGATTTTGAATTGCCAGAAGTATTTGAATGGGACTTTATTCTTTGTCCTGATATTGCACAGACCATGGCGGTGATTTGTGCAGGTTTAGGCGTAAAGGGGCGCTTCACAGGTCTTTCTACCCTACGCATCAAAGAAACTGACCGGATCATGGCACTGGAGCAAGAACTGGCAAAAGTGGGGGTTAAGGTATACGAAGATCCGCAAGCGAAGGACTATTTTATTGTTGAAGGCCGTGCGACGGTGGATGGCGAGCCACAATTTGATACGTACGAGGATCATCGCATGGCGATGGCATTTGCGCCTTTAGCTATGTTGGGGGCTATAAAGATTGCAGAGCCTATGGTAGTAGTAAAATCCTATCCTGATTTTTATAAAGACTTGGTCAAGTTGGGCTTTGAGGTAGCGCAATAGTAAAAAAGGCTGCCAAATAATTTGGCAGCCTTTTTTACTTATCCTTCATCACTGATTTCGAGTACTTTAATTTCTACTCGTTGATTTTTTCTTCTACCATTCAAGGTGTTATTGTCAGCGATGGGGCGACGTTTTCCGTAGCCTTTAGGGAAAAGCCTTCGTTCACGAATACCTCTATTGACCAAGTAACTGACGACTGCTTCCGCTCTTTCTTTTGAAAGTCGGTCACAGATTTCGTGAGGAGGTATGCCATTGGTATGGCCACCAATTTCTACCATCACATCTTGGTGGACATTAAGGAAATTATAGATTTCATCCAGAATTGGGAAGGATTGTTTGGTGATCTTTGCTTCATTGGATTCGAAGTAAAGATTATCGATTCGGATGGTTTGTCCTTTTTTAAGGTCTGATTTTTTAAAACCTGCAATCCGGATATCATCTTTTGGATCTTTTTCCTTTGGGGTAACTGGCTCAGGCTTTACTGGATCGAGGGTAGCAGGTTGTTCGACAATTTCCTGCTCTGGTTCTGGCTGAGGAGTCGGAGTTTCTGGTTGTGGTTCTGGATCAGGTGTTGTCGGTTCTGGAGTAGTTTCTATTGGAGCCGGTTCTGGTTCGGTGTTATCTGCAACAACTTGTTCTTCTTCACAAGGGATTGGTACGAGTGGTGAAGCGTTGTCCAACAAAATATTGCCATTATATGGGAAGAGCGTAGGAGTAGTGTAGTATGCTCTGAACATAATGTAATTGTAATTGGCATTAGGCTTCAGTTTAAATTTATATTCGAGCCAACGTTCGGTGGTGATAACGCTAGTTTCGGCCAGCATTTGTTGGTTGTCACAAAATGCGAAACCACCATAGATTTCGAGCTTGGCAGGAGTAACATAATTGACTTCTTGGCCCGTTTGGCGGCTGACGCTGATGTAAAGCTCGGAGCGACAGAGGAAAATGCTAAATTCGTAGCATTGTCCTTTTTGCATAGGGCGGCTCAGTCGCTGAGAAACAGCTTCATAAGTGTCATTATCTCTGACCACCATTCCCAGATAAGTATTGCCATCTTTGGCTGCTTTTGTTACACTAAAGGTACCGCTAGGCTGTGTATCTGGTGGTGTTTCTTTGTTGTCGCCACAATCTTGCCAACCGCGAGGGGCATGGCTATGGCGTGGAATATCCTCAAAAGAGGGGTTGGTCAGGTTGATCGGTTCACCCTGAGCAAAAGCTTTTTGAGAAAAAATGCCAGCTAATAAAGATATAGATAGAAAAAAAAGACGCAACCTCATAAATACTCAGTTTTTCAGTTGAAGGATGTAGCTCATAGTATGTACTGATATTTTTGACAAGAGTTTCATCCCATGGCGTATAGCAAAAATATTTGAACAGGTTTCTATTATCTATTGGATTCAAAGTAAGGGAAAGGAGTCTAAAGTTTTGATATCTAAACGATGAGAAACCTGGGTTTTGTTTTGTGATGTTTTAAAAATCTAACTATTATTCCAATAAAATAAGCGAAAATATAAGAAACCGGAAGCAGTATTATTGCTTTTTTGCATAGTAAAAAGGTACTGCTTTAAAATAATAATATGCCGAAGCTAACTTTAGTTCGGCATATTACAGAAACGAAATTCTTATTTTAAGGTAATAAATACAAGTTTTTCGTAATGAATTGCTCTAGCAATTGATCTGCTTGGTCGATAAATTACTTAAAAGCATTCAATCCAGTCACATCCATACCTGTGATTAGCAAGTGGATATCGTGCGTACCTTCGTAGGTAAGCACTGTTTCCAGGTTCATCATATGGCGCATTACCGGATATTCGTTGGTAATACCCATACCACCGTGAATTTGTCTGGCTTCTCTTGCGATTTCCAATGCCATGTTAACATTATTACGCTTGGCCATCGAAATTTGTGCAGGTGTTGCTTTGCCTTTGTTGGCCAGCGAGCCAAGCCTCCACGCCAATAGCTGTGCCTTAGTGATTTCGGTGATCATCTCTGCCAGTTTTTTTTGCGTAAGCTGAAACTGACCGATGGGTTTGCCAAACTGAGAACGTTCCAGCGAATACCTAAGTGCAGAATCGTAGCAGTCCAATGCTGCGCCAATAGCTCCCCAGGCAATACCGTAGCGCGCCTTTGACAAACAAGAAAGTGGTCCTTTCAATCCGGCAACATTTGGAAGTACATTTTCTTTAGGAACTCGTACATCCTCAAATACCAATTCGCCAGTGATGGATGCTCTTAGCGACCATTTGCCATGAATTTCAGGAGCAGAGAACCCTTTCATGTCTTTTTCGACGATTACCCCGCGAATTTTTCCTTCTTCGTCTTTCGCCCAAACAACAGCAATATCTGCCAATGGAGAGTTGGTAATCCACATTTTGGCACCATTCAGGATATAAGCATCACCATCGTCTTTGATATTGGTCACCATTCCACCCGGGTTAGAGCCATGGTCTGGTTCGGTCAGGCCAAAACAACCAATAAATTCACCGCTTCCGAGTTTAGGAAGATATTTTTTACGTTGTTCTTCCGAACCAAAGCGATAGATTGGGTACATGACTAGTGAGCCTTGCACAGAAGCCATAGAGCGAATACCAGAGTCGCCACGTTCCAGTTCTTGCATAATGACACCATAGGCGATTTCATCCATTCCTCCACCGCCATATTCTGCTGGTAGGGAAGGGCCAAAGGCACCAATTTCTGCTAGCTCTTTGAACAAGTGCGTTGGACATTCCGCCCGGTCAGCATATTCTTCTATGATAGGAGAAACAGACTGCTTGACCCAAGTGCGTACGGCATCTCTGGCCAGCAGGTGATCATCTTCCAGTAATTCATCAATATTGTAATAATCGTGATGTTGGTACGGATCCGCTTTCGCTTTCTTTTCGATCGTATGAGTACCATTTGAATTTGTCTGCATAATAAAAGATTTTTTGGTTAGGGCAGATGCGCGTTAATCTGCGCCAGCTTTAAACGCAAAAGTACAGATTTCGGTGAAATGTTTCTTCATCCCACTTTACAAAGCCAACAATTTTGACAAAGAATGGATGCAGGTATCCATCAGAAATGCATTAGCTTTGAGGAAATAAGTAGTTAGACGGAATGTTACTTGTTTATAATTTTGATCCGTCACTTATACAGAATGGACTTGGGTTTGGTCATTTTATTAAAGTAAGATTAATATATATGGCAATCATTGCACTCGAAGATGTAAAATTTTATGCTCGACATGGTTTTTATGATGAAGAACAAATCATTGGGGGCGAATTTGTGATTGATATTTATGTAGATGCTACGATCATGAAAGCGGCTCGGTTGGATGATTTGGGCAATACCGTGAATTATGAGACTTTATTTTTGATTTGTCAATCAGAAATGAGAAAAACAAAGCGACTTATCGAAACGGTAGCTCAGAATATCATTGATCGGGTACAAGATCACTTTGATAATGTGAAAGGCGTGAAAGTTCGACTTCGAAAAATTCACCCCCCTATGAGTGGTCGTGTCGGAAGTTCTTTTGTAATGATAGAGTCGGGCAGTTTTCGAAAAAGATAAGCAAGGGGGCAAAAATAACTTTTCGGTAACAGTAAGTCGAGGTGTTTTGTACGTTCAAGAAGGACAAGCAAACGATAGAAAGTCAGATCACTTTTATAGTTGATTAGCTCATTTCAAATAAATATTCTTATCATGCTAAAACAATTAACTGCATTTTTATTACTCATTTTTTTGGTCTCGTGTACAGCGCAAGATCTTGAGCGCGCCAGAGACATCATCAATTCTGCTGGTGGAGAAGGCTTGACTTCTGCTCAAATTGGCCAAGGCTTGAAGCAGGCACTTGATCAAGGAATTACAAAAGGCGCACAGCGATTATCTCAAAAAGATGGTTATTTTAAGAGTACCTATAAAATCTTTTTGCCACCAGAAGCCAGAAAAATTACCGATAAACTTCAGAATATTCCAGGCTTTAGCGAGGTGGAAGATGTCATTCTGGAAAAAATTAATCGTGGTGCAGAAGATGCGGCAAAAAAGGCCACTCCAATTTTTGTAGATGCTATTAAAGCTATGACCTTTCAAGATGCCTTGGGTATTTTGATGGGAGAGCAAAATGCTGCAACCAGCTATCTGAATAACAAAACTTATAATTCGCTATATCAGGAATTTAGCCCTGTAATTATTAGTTCACTTGACAAATTTAATGCTCGTGACTATTGGGCTGATGCAGTCAATGCGTATAATAAAATTCCATTTGTAGATAAAGCAAATCCTGACTTGGCTGATTATGTTACGAAAGAAGCCCTAAATGGATTATTCTCTATGGTAGAAAAGGAAGAGCGTAATATCCGTTCAAATCTTAATGCTCGAACCACAGATTTGATGCGTCGGGTATTTGCTAAGCAAGATAATTAATCAATTTTAACTGGTTC
>JALEHC010000291.1 GCA_022763215.1 Saprospiraceae bacterium | reverse complement strand
GGGATTTTATTTTGCAATAATCCCAGAATCGTAAACGTCTGATCGCTCAGGTCTTCCAACTGAATACCACCACCGTATCGAGGCGAATGCTCAAACCCGGTCTGGTCAGATAAAAAGCGCACTAGTTCTAAGTCTGGATTGATGTCTACATCCAGTTTGCGATAAATCTTAAAGAAAAACTGATCGTTATAGATGACCGAGGTATTACTTTGCTCTGCTTTTAATACCTCTGATTTGATGGCTGATTTTTCGACGGGCCATTGCTGCAAAATACGGCCTGCCTCAAATTGTAATTTACCGGAAGGAGTAGTCCGCTCTGCATTGGTTTTTATCAACCAAAAAATCTGATCCCGGAAACGAGCATGATAAATCGCATCAATCAGAATACCTTCGGTATCTGGTGTTTTTAGGTAACAAATGACGCTTTTCGGCTCATTTTTCAAAAACTGGACCATCTCTGCGGTATCATACACCGCCATAATTGGCAGAAAATAGGTCTCTGGCAAACCATCGGTATAGCGCAAATTGATATTCAGGAAGTAGGCTTTGGAATGCTCTAACTGAACCGCCGGATACTTGGCCACATCGATGGACACAATTTTCTTCGATTTTCCACCAAACCAACGACAGGAACGCATATAATTAGGCAAGATTTTTTTCTCAAACTTCCGCTTGGCGGTATAGGTTTCAAACATCGCCTCCCACTCTACATCAATCGCCAATTCTGGAATCGATCTTTCCCGTGGTATTTCTTCCTGTTCCTCGTCTTGCTCCATCAAAAACCAATAGTACTGATACGGCCCAATGGTAAATCGGTAAGACTCCTCCCCTACTTTAAAAAACTTGTTCTGACTAAAAATATCAACGGGTTCAATGCCTTTAAATCGGCTCAAATCAAGTTCGACGGCCTGCGAAAACTTTGATAAGTTACTCACTACTAAAATACTCTCTCCTTCATGTGCCCGAATGAAAGCTAGAATTTTGCTATTCGCAGATTCCAAAAACTCAATACTCCCGCGGCTGAAGGCTTTCAGGCGCTTCCGCATCGCAATGATATTCTTCATCCACCACAATAAAGAAGTCGGATTTTCGCTCTGCACTTCTACATTTACTGCTTCATAGCGATAAAGAGGATCTTGGATAACTGGAAGGAAAAGTTTTTGTGGATTGGCATTCGAAAATCCGGCATTGCGGTCTGCACTCCACTGCATCGGAGTGCGCACGCCATTGCGATCGCCTAAGTAAATATTATCGCCCATGCCGATTTCATCGCCATAATAAATGACTGGTGTTCCGGGCAGGGAGAACAGCAAACTATTCAGCAATTCAATCATCCGGCGGTCATTGCCCAACAATGGAGCCAAACGGCGACGAATGCCCTGATTGATTTTCGAGCCATGATCTTGCGCCAATACCTTGTACAAATAGTCGCGTTCCTCTTCTGTGACCATCGACAGCATCAGGTCATCATGGTTACGCAGAAACAATGCCCATTGGCTATTCTCTGGTATGGCAGGCGTTTGCTCCAAAATATCGATGATGGGATAACGGTCTTCAGTTTGCAATGCCATAAATAAGCGGGGCATCAGCGGAAAGTGGAAATTCATGTGGCATTCATCGCCTTTTCCGTAATATTGAGCGGCTTCTTCCGGCCATAGATTCGTTTCGGCAATTAATATTTTACCGGGATGTTTTTCGTCTACATACGCTCTCAACTTTTTGAGGTAGGCATGTACTTCCGGCAGGTTTTCGCAATTGGTTCCTTCTTTTTGTTGGGTAAACATCACTGAATTCAGGCGAAGACCGTCTACTCCTTTATCAAACCAAAAGTCAATGATTTTCTGAATCTCAATGCGCACCAGCTCATTTTCATAATTCAGATCAGCCATGTGATTATAGAAGCGGTGCCAGTAGTAGGCTTGCGCCAAATGGTCCCATTCCCAATTAGAAGACTCATAATCGCTAAAAATAATTCCGGCATCCTGATAGCGTTCCTGATCATCACTCCAAATATAAAAATCACGCTCCGGGCTGTCTTTTGGTGCCCTTCTAGCTCGCTGAAACCACTCATGCGTCGTAGATGTGTGATTCATACTCAAATCAATCACGATGCGAATATTTCTTTTATGGGCTTCTTCCAGAAAGTTTTCAAACTGATCCATTGTTCCATAATCGGGATGAACGGATTTGAAATCTGAAATATCATAACCATAATCTCTCATTGGGGAAGGGTAAAATGGCAGTAGTGCCAAGCAATTGACGCCCAAGTCTTCGACATAGTCCAATTTCTTGATCAGACCGTTAATATCGCCAATTCCATTGTTGGAGCTATCAAAAAAAGAGCGGATATGAAGGGTATAAAAAATGGCGTCTTTATACCAAAATTCGGGCATGGTGCTATTGGGCATAAGATAGGAGATTTATAGTTGAGTCCGTTTTTCTGAAACAATACCCCACGGAGATCGGGCTTCTGCGTGTTTCAGACCAAAAAAAACTTTATGCAGATGAAAATTACACTTTTGTACGTGCTCCCCAAAGGAAAAACTCAATTTTTAGCGCTTGATTTTTTTTGTCCAAAACCGTAGTTGCTTGTCTGTTTCCTCCTCTTTGTCCACATCTTGCCAAGCTATTTTGCAATATAGGTCCGTTTGGCGAAAGCCACGATTTTCCCAGAACTGATTCAATGGTTGATAGTGGCTTGGTCGTAAAGGATGATCTTCCGGCCTTACGACTCCACAAAAGCACATAAGCTGCATATTTGTCCGCCTTTCGGCAAATGCTTCCCGCTCTTCAAAAAACTGAACGCCAATACCACGTCCACGATAGTGGGGCAAGAGTACCGATTCTCCGAAGTAGAAAATTTCTTCCATCGGTACATGATAATCCTGAAATGGGGCTTTTATATTTTCCGATTCTTCGGCCAAGGGTAGGGCTGTTGAGGCACCGACAACGGCTTCACCGTCTAGTGCAAGGACCAGCACATTATTTTTCGCGGAAGCGAAGGTATGCAGATAGCTACGCTCGTATGCCATATCACCTTCATACAAATAGGGAAATGCTCGAAACACCTCTATTCGAAGTTTACCAACAGCTTCGATATGCGGTAAAATTGCTGGCCCGGTAAAGGTTTTTATCTCAACACCCATGCGTTTTATTTGATCAAGCTGATATCACCAGTTTCAGAGACTTCTCTTGGTTTATCGTTTTCAATAACGGTATAGGTAGCCCACCAAACATATACGCCACTGCCCAACTTACTTCCTTTGCGACGACCATCCCAGCCTTCGGCAGGGTCCGTACTTTCGTAAACGACTGCCCCCCAACGATCAAAAATGCGCATCTGGAAATCC
>JALEHC010000290.1 GCA_022763215.1 Saprospiraceae bacterium | reverse complement strand
TGAAAGCAAAATCCTACCGGCTAATGATAAAACTTTGAGTAAATCTTCGTTCTTGCTGCGTAATTTCTAATAAGTACATGCCCGAAGGCCAGTCCGCAAGTGAAATTTGGTGCGTAGATCGCGCCTCGACCTGATAGGTCGCCATGAGTTGCCCACTTGCGTGGAAAACGCGAAACTGAATTGAGCCATCCAAGCGATTGCCAAAATCAATATTGAGCTGTTTTGATGCCGGATTTGGATACACCTGAATGTCTGATAGCTCGTCTGCTGCATCGGTCTGAACAACCACTAACGGAATCTCCACTCGCTCACTGGTACAATAAACATCCGCGAGTTTGATTTGCCAATCAAAGAAATAGTAGTAGCGTGCCGAACCAAAGTTAGAAGTAGTCATGCTCAAAACGCCAGGTACCTCATACGGATAATTGACATTTTGACTAGAACGGCGCAGCCGTGCACTTTCATAGCCAAAATTCGCCAAATTGAAATCTGTATTGGTGGTCAGTGCCATATCACTACCCACTGGAATATCAAAATCGAGTATGACTATCGATTCACCTACAGGAATGTCGACCTCTTTAGATAGCAACAGTTGCCCGTCTGCATCTCGTAACTCAATAATTCGCGGCCCTTCCGTATCGGTAATGACTTTTACCGTCTGAAGCAAAAATGGCACATAAGCATCAAATACAATATCGCCATTAAACTGATTGCCGCTATAATTACTTCCCTGATGGTTTTCCATACCTGCTGCATAGCTCGGGCCCGGATAAACCGTTGTATTTTCGGCATAGTAAATAAGTGTGGTATCTCCCGCTACTGTAGTCGAAAGTTCATTACCTTCCTGTATCGGATCAGGGCTGTCTAATGCTGCAAACCACTGCACACTATCGCCCGTCAGGCTAACAAATACCTCCGTTCCGTCTATCGTAAATTCATCAATCATAGGAGCTGGTGCCTCCAAGACTTCAACATGTACAGGGGCAGAGGTAAAGGTTTCGCAAAGCCCTTCGATACTCAGCGTATAATCGCCGGTTTCGGTCACTACCAGACTATCGGCCGTGCTGCCGGTGCTCCACATATAAGCAGTAGCAGGCTCCATAGCTTGAAGAACGACCTTTCCACCTTGGCAAAAGACGCTATCACTTAAGACTTCGATATGAGGTGTTTCATCAGGATTAACGATCAATTCGACACTAGGAGAAACTCCTGTGCAGCCTCCTGCATTGGTAATGGTAACATTATAAATGCCTGCTTCACCAACTTCTATAGCTGCTGTATTGGCACCATTGCTCCATTCATAATCTTGGCCTGCTGGTGCTTCCAGTGTAACTATTTCCCCCTCACAAAAGACCGTTTCACCCGTTATCTGGATATCCGCAACGGAAGAAATACATGTGTTTTCAATAACATGATAAAACTGATTAGCAAGCAGATTTTCATGTACGTCCACCGTTCCACTTGGCCAGTGAATTCGCACTGAATCAATGGTAGCATTTTGACCAACACCAAAATGTTGTTGTAAGCTATTCATAATGCCATAGCTTTCACCCGCTCTGACTTCCCGAGTTTGCATACCCCAGGCGCCAAACAGTTCTACACGAGCCCCCACGCCACTGCGGTTGCTCTGCACACCTTCCAATCGGAAGCTGACAAAGTTGTTATCTCCGGCTTCTTGCAGCCACAATACATCATTAATATTGGAGGGCGTGTTGTACAAATTGGCATACCCGGCATAAACATCCAGCGCACCATCATGGTTAAGGTCTCCGACCGCAAATGATTCGACTTCGTCATTGCCAAATACGTTGGGCACTTCTGTGAAAGTCTTGTCACCATTGTTTTTAAACAAATAGTGGATAGAACCACCTATCAAAACATCAACAAATCCATCATTGTCAAAATCTCGCATAATGCCTTGTACCGGTGTACCACCTATATTGAGCCCACTGGTGGCCGTAATATCTGTAAAATATCCATTGCCATCGTTTTCAAGTAGCATACTGGGTACGTCATGATTGGTAATCAGGCAATCAAAATCACCGTCATTGTCAATGTCTTGAAAATCGGCAGTCCAGGATTGTGCGCCAATTTTTAGGTTGTAAGTGTCGGCTGCTTCCGCAAAATTGCCATTGCCATCGTTGACATAAAGCGCATTGATTCGGCGTGGATCATCGGGGCTATTGACACCCAAACGGCACTTGGCAATGTACAAATCGAGATCGCCATCATTATCAAAGTCAGTCCAGATACTTCCATAGTTTCCAGAATTATCTGAGGTAGGCGTCGTTTTCATATCAATCCAGTAATCAGCCGCTTCAAAATTACCATTGCCATCATTTTGCCAGATGCGACTTTCTGCATCATCATGACAAGCAAAATAATCTAGAAAACCATCATTATTGATGTCTACCAAGTTTGATCCTTGTACAAAAAGGCCTTGTCCTGGTAATTCTGTCAGCGTAAAATTGAGGCTTTCGTCTTCGGCTTTCGCCAAATGTACCCCATTATAAGCACCACCTGCAATGACCGATAGGTAGCCACTATTGTCGATATCGCCAGCGCAAAGGCTCCAATTATTACTATTGGAGGTTTGTCCGACCGGAACCGAGAGAAAGACTGGACTAGAATTGCTTTGCAGTTCTATATTCAGAAATTGTGCATTCGCCATACGGATGATATCATCCAGGCCATCGCCATTGACGTCGGCCACACCCATTGCTACCCCTGAACGGAAACCCGCGATAGAAAAGCGATCATTGGCATTTTGGAAGTTTATTTGTGCCGTCACATTTAGCGAAAGCGCAAAAAAAGAAATCAAAAAGAAGTATATATTTTTCATAGGCGTTTGATAAAAAGAGAATTAGAGTAGTTTTTTTACTAACTTCTGAAAATATGGGCTTGGCGACAGTTCACAAAATTAAAAATTGTAAAAGGTAGTTAGCTTGCAAAAAAGAAAGTATTTTCAACTCCATTCAAAAATCAATTTTTATGACGCCGCTGTTTGCTCCCCTTTCCCTTCGTTCTTTGACCTTACCCAATCGCATTTGTGTATCACCCATGCAGCAATATATTGCTACCGACGGTTTTGCCAATGACTGGCATCTGGTACATTTAGGAAGCCGAGCAGTAGGAGGGGCCGGACTGATTATTACGGAAACGGCTACCACTAGTCCGGAGGGCAGAGCTACACGGCATGATATTGGCATTTGGAAGGATGAACATATCGAAAACTGGCAGCGGATCAATCGATTTGTCCACGAACAAGGTAGCAAAATAGCAATGCAAATCGGCCATTTTGGAAGTAAGGCCAGCAAATCTCACCCAGAAAAAGGTTTCCAGCCTATGACCACAGAAGAAGGAGGTTGGCAAACGATCAGTTCTTCGGCGGTTGCTCCTTACCCGGGCATGTCATTACCCAAAGCCATGAGTCAGGAAGACATCCAACTGGCAATACGTCAATTTGCGGAAGCAGCGCATCGAGCAGTAGAAGCGGGCTTTGATGCCATCGAAATACATGGAGCTCATGGCTATTTGATTCATGAATTTTATTCCGAATTGATTAATCAACGCACCGACCAGTACGGTGGTTCTTTCGAAAATCGCATTCGTTTTCTACAGGAAATTGTGGTGGCTATCCGAAACAAAATTCCCGAGAGCATGCCTTTGTTGCTGAGAATTTCGGCAGTTGACTTTGTCGATGACCCCAAGGCTTGGTCGCTGGAAGATTCTGTTCATTTGGCGAAAGCCATACAAACATTAGGCGTAGACTTGATTACGGCCTCGGGAGGTGGTTTTGGCAGACCTAAACCTTCAGAATTGAAGCCAGGCTTTCAGGTGCCATTTGCAGAAGCTATCAAAAAAGAGGCCAACATATTGACTGGAGCAGTTGGGCTGATCACTACTCCCACGCAGGCCAATGAAATAATTGCCAAAAAACAGGCTGATTTAGCCATTCTGGCCAGAGAACATCTGAGAAATCCTTATTTTAGTATTCAGGCGGCATTGGAGTTGGGGGC
>JALEHC010000289.1 GCA_022763215.1 Saprospiraceae bacterium | reverse complement strand
GCGACATAGGAAATCCATTGAAGATGTCAAACGTATAGAAAGCTAAAACTTGCTTTCATGAATACTCTGCTATCAAAATTAAATGAATTGAAAAAGGTAGGTTGTCCCTATGACGACAGTGGTAGCCACAAAAAAAAGCAACTTCCTCAAACGAAGAAGTTGCCACTTTACACTCACTAGTTTATGAAACTTAAGCCAACATCAAAAAACGGTTATTCTTAAAACTCAGAAATCTGAGTGGTTATTGCTTGATTTATAGGTGTATGCTGTTAAAAAAATGCAAAAGTTCTTGATTTTTCTACATTTAAAAGCATTCCTAATAAAAATACGAAAATTATCTTGTAAAAGTTTCAATTTTTTGAAAAGAAGCCAAATAATTTTCTAATCTGCCATCTAGATTACTTTTTTCTAAGGCAACTTTATTAAATAGACTTCGAAGGAGGGGATTTGGTTGTGCGGAAGGCAAAAAAATGGCATCTTTTTCGAAAATCGATAAGATGCCACTCAAGATTATTCACCCTATTTACGTATTCAAAACTATTATTTTGTCACAATGATTTTTTTGATCTGTACTTGCTCACCATCCTGTATTCTAATTAAGTAATAACCTTCTGGATAGTTACTCAAGTCAATTTCTGTGTGGTTAACATCACCTTTTAGGCTTTGTTCATATAAATTGCTGCCATTTGCATGATAAATGCTCAAGAAGCCTTCATTTGTCGCCAATTGGTAATTTACGTTCAATACATCTGTAACCGGATTCGGATATAGCTGTAGTTCGTTACCCGTGTTTCCAAGTATTACTAAATTGTTATTGCCTGGACATTCATTTCCAGTCAACCTTGTAACAGCAATCGGATCAGAAAGATCATAGCAGCCCGTCAAATCAGCCGCATTGTTGCCTACGGCTATTCCCGTTACATCATCTTCGTAAGCCAAGTGCCAAATCAAACAAACACCAGGGCCAGCATCTTCAAAATCGAATGGAGGACTTGGTGGCAAGGCCAAAATATTGCCTTCGTTGTCCGTAATCACCCAAGCAAAGTTCGAGCCATTTGCAGCAACTACGTCTACGTAAATAGGGTCGGCGATGCCATCGCCTGCACAAATTGTCGTCGGATCATCAGTATCAAGAAAACCACCAAAGTTAGTACAAAAACATGCTCTTCCAATATTTCGCTGGACTTCAATAGCGTTTGACAAATCATAACAGCCCGCTAATTGCGAAACATTATTACCCGTAGCCAAACCTATCAAACCATCTTCGTAACTAATATTCCAAATTAGGCAAAGACCTCCTCCTGCTCCTTCCAAATCAAATGGCGGATTTGCCGGTAAGGCCAAGATATTCCCCAGATCATCCGTAATGATCCACCCAGTGTTTGCTCCGGAAGCACCTGATAATTCTACAAAAATAGGGTCTGGATTACCATCACCTGCACAGATCGTTGTCGGATCATTGGTACTAATCATGCCTCCTTCCGGCTCTTTTCGGGTCACCGCAATAGCATTTGACAAATCATAACAGCCACTCAGATCAGTAGCATTATTACCTACCGTCAATCCCATCAAGCCATCTTCATAAGCAAGGTTCCAAATGAGACATACACCTGGGCCAGCACCATCCAAATCAAATGGAGGGCTTGGTGGCAATGCCAAAATATTGCCCAAGTCGTCTGTAATGATCCATGCTTGGTTACTGCCCTCCGTACCGGTCAGACTGACGTCAATCGGATCGCCGATGCCATCACCCGCACAAATCGTCGTCGGATCATTCGTACTTATCATACCGCCATTCACGCCATTTCGGGTCACCGCAATCGGGTTGGAAAAACCGAAACAACCGTCCAAATCATCTACATTGTTGCCGGCCATCAAACCGGTCAGATCATCTTCATGGCGCAAATACCAAATGAGACATACACCAGGGCCAGCACCATCCAAATCAAATGGAGGACTCGGTGGTAAAGCAAGGATGTTCCCCAAATCATCTGTAATGACCCAAGCAGCGTTAGTACCGAAGCCACCCGAAACGCTTACATCAATTGGGTCTCCCATACCATCACCTGCACAAATCGTCGTTGGGTCAGTTGTCGAAATGTAACCACCTTGATTACCGCAAAGATTGCGACAATCTCTACGGATTAGTCTTGTTACCGGAATGTCATTCGACAATTCATAACAGCCACTCAGGTCATCAATGTGGTTTCCAGCCATCAAACCACTCAGGCCATCATTGTAGCTCAGATGCCAGATTAGGCAAACACCTTCACCTGCACCATTCAGATCAAAAGGCGGAGCTGCCGGTAAAGCCAAAATATTTCCAATATCATCGGTAATTATCCAGGCCGTATTATCGCCTGTTGCATTCATCACATCTACATCAATGGGGTCAGGTTGGCCATCATTGGCACAAATAGTCGTCGGATCGGTAGTCGAAATGATGCCGCCTTGTACATTGCATTGGGCTTTCGCCAAATGAAAAGAAAGGAATGACATCGTTAAAGCGAGAGAAAAGCGCAAGGAAAACTGAGGGAATAAACGCCCCAGTTCTACCTCTGCCAATTGGTAGAATTTTTGCATGATTAATCTTAGTTTGGTAAATGTTTAAGCATCTAAACTTTGACCAAATTAGTTGAAAAAGAGCGGCTTATCAACTCTCTAAAAAGCACCTCCCTTAGCTTGTCAGCAAATGACACAAAAGCATTCTGAAAGTATTCCAAATACCTTGCGGAAAGATCACTTTTTTATCACAGTCCGGGCATAAGTCCTTGATTTTGACGTAAATTATAGCCGATGTCCGCTGATATGCAATACTGTTTTTTCAAAAAAAATAATTCATTTTCCAACTATTCAAATCGGGATTCATCTTTTAAATACATCATTAGTAAAACCCCAGCTACGAAATCACTTAAACCTGATATGACGGAATATTATTCGAAAGCAGAAAAACAACTCGTCAGGCAGTGCCTGCAAAATGATCGGCAAGCGCAGCGAGCGCTGTACGATCGCTACATTCAGGCGATGTACCATACCGTCATCCGCATGGTGCCTGACCAGATGACTGCTGAAGATGTATTACAGGAAGCGTTTACTTTGATTTTCCGAAAACTCGACAGCTTTCAAGGTACCTCGAGCTTAGGTGCATGGATCAAGCAAATTGTAGTCAACACTGCTCTTAGCAGTATTCGAAAGCAAAAACGCATGTCATTTTTAAGTGTAGAAGACCATTTATTGAATTTGGCCGAAGAGCCAGAAGATTACACGGAAGTGCCGATAGCTCAAATTCATGAAGCCATAAAACATTTGCCGGAAGGCTGCCGTACCATCTTCAACCTTTACCAAATGGAAGGCTATCAACATCAGGAAATTGCAGATATACTGGGCATCACAGAGTCAACTTCCAAAACGCAATATCGAAGAGCCAGAAAATTGCTACAAGTTTCCTTAAAAAAAAAGTTAAGAGATAGCGAAGCTATTTCATAAAACAACTATGATGAATCTGAACGATAAAATAAACCAAAACCGAAGAGAGTTCGACCAGGTCGAACAAGCCAATATCGAGGGAATTTGGGCCGGTATTGAAGCTAATCTAGCCGAAGACAAACGACCATCTGGCTGGAATTTGCAGATCGGTTCTTATTGGCGCTGGAGCATCGCTGCTCTGATTGTGCTAAGCACAGGACTGCTGTGGCTCGTGCCGTCATCTCCCGAAAGGGAACTCCCCGACCTGGCAGAATACTACCCGCAACTGAAAGAACAAGAGCAAAATTACCAACGACTGATTGCCCAAAAGGAAACGGAAATGCAGCTCCATGAATTAGACGTAAAAAAATACCCCGACTTGTTTATGGAACTCGAATTGCTCGACAAAATTCAGGCAGAATACATTAAAGATATTCCTGCTTTTAAAGACAATGATCAACTCATCAATACCCTGATCCGGTATTACGAACAACGGATTCGCATACTCGAAAGATTATCTAATGAAATTGAAAAATCCAAAAGACATGAACATCGTGCCAAAGAAATCGCTATTTAGTCTGTGTTTGCTGCTACTGTTTGTTGTTACATTAAGCCATGCACAGGACAAACGACTCAAAACAATCGAAAAAGACTTTTCGGGCATCAAAAAACTTCGCCTCGACCATCGCTATGGTAGCCTTGATGTGTTGCCTTCTACTGACAACAAGGTATACGTCGCTGTTACCCTTTCGGTAAAAGCAAAGCGAGACGAAGACTTCCAGAAGGTGTTTCGCCAGTTTGAGCTGGATGCTCGACAGATGGATGATATGCTGCGACTTTCCACCATTTTTAACAGCAAAAATTGGAGTACAAACTTTGGTGAAACGACTATCCGTTTTGAAGATGGGACCAAAGTCAAAAACCTGAAAGACCTGGAAATCAATTTTACCTTGTATGTTCCGGCTGTCGCCGAAATTTATCTGGAAAACAAGTACGACGAAATCAATATCAGCCCCGAAATCAAGCCAGAATCGGTGCGGGTGAAGCTGTATAGTGGCCGATTTAAGGCAGGCGACTTGAACAAAGTCTGGTTAGAAATGAAATACAGCAAGGCCAGAATGGGTAATTATACAATTGGCCAATTTGAGCTGTATGAATCCTCGGTAGACGCAGGTGATGGCGACCAACTTGATGTAAAAAGTAAGTATAGCACGCTTAGTTTTGGCGGCCAAAAAGGCAGAGTGAATATCGAGGCCTACGAAGATAAGTATCGGATACGCGAAATCGGAGCCAAAACGATGATCAAAAGCAAATACACCAATTTTGATTTTGGGCCGATGAAAGAAGGTATGTTTGATATGTACGAGAGCAGTTTGCGAGCAGAAACGGCTGATGATTTGCTCGTAAAAAGCAAATATTCAAAATACAACATGAGCAAGGCTGGCGCTTTGAACTTTGAGTCTTCGTACGAAGATGAGGTGAATATTTCGGAAGTGACTTCCTTAGTCGCCAATTCTAAATACAGTCAGTTTTACTTTGATCGCTTAGCTTCCAAGGTACAATTAGATGCTTATGAAGACCGATTGCAAATCGGAACCCTTGTTGGCCCTTTTGAGGGGATTACCATAGATGGAAAATACATAAGAGCCAGCATAGGCATTACGGAGAAACTAGCCTTTCGAGTAGATGCCAAACTAAAATATGGCCAATTTGACTATGACGAAGACAATCTGAAAACAGCGTATTATAAAGAAAAGAACGATGAACTCGAGATCAGAGGACGATCTCAAAATGCAACGGATGAAAGCCCGATGATCTTGATTCGGGGATATGAATGCAGTATTTCCATGTAAAAACATGGTGGTTTCGGCAAATCATAAAAGCCGAAACCGCCATCTTCATTCTGCTCAAACCTAAAAGTTGAAGTGATTGGCCAGTTTTGACAGTCTTTATTTAAACCACATTTTTACCCAGAAGATAGGTTTGACGAGTTGTTCTCGCAAATCAAAATCATTATACATACCACTAATGACATTGATAATTTTTTTGTTGCTGGCAATAATATTGGCTATCAGATTCACAATGCGCGGGTACATCAGCATTCTTTGTAGACGATAGCTCAGTCGCATTTCCGAGCCCAATACTCTAGCTACGCGCACGTCATACGCCTGCAAATAGGAAGCAGAAAAATTTTGCTCCTGCAAACACTTTTCTGCTTGTTCTGCTGCGATAAACCCACTATAAAAAGCATTGCCAATACCTTCGCCGGTTAGCGGATCGACCAGATGACCGGCATCCCCCACCAGCATGAAGTGGTCACCAGAAATTATTCGACGCTTAGAGCCCAAAGGTAAGCCATAGCCTTCCAGCTTGGAAATTGGTTCTGCATTTTTGAATCTTTCGCGAAAGCGAGGATGTTCTTCTATGATTTGCTGGAACGATTTTTTGAGATTGACTTTTCGTTTGCTGAGAATATCACTTCGCATTCCCAGCCCTACATTAACTTCGCCATTGGGAAGTGGAAAAATCCAAAAATAGCCCGGCGTAATGGATTTAACGAAATGTAGCTCAATGAAGTTATTTGCCGAAAGGCCGCTCACATTTTTATAATATGCCCGTACAGCAGCTGCATAGTGCTTGGGATCTTTTTCCAGTCCCGCTTGTTTGCGGCTAAAAGCCGAATAAGCGCCATTGGCAACAATGAGCAAGCGCGCATCGACTTCCAATGCTCCGGATTTGTCCTTGACCTGGTAGCCCCGCTCAGAGCGAGTCATACTAGTCACTTCGGTATTTGGACGAAAGTCGATGTTATCCCGTTTTTTGACTTCTTCAATCAAAAAATTATCGAAATCCATTCGTTTGGATACGTAGCCCGGAGCACTTTTTACATCTTTCACATAATTGGGCTTAAAAGGAATATCCAGTTCCTTCATATTGGGAGCCACAAAGCGAATACCCCAAACATCAATCTGGGTAGATTCCTCATTGAAGCGCTGCATAATTGCAGGGTCAAGCCGATTGAGCAAAGTTGTAACCTTCCCGCTAATGGCATCGCCACAAACTTTATCGCGTGGAAAATCAGCTTTATCAATCAGTATGCAAGGAATACCCAGGTAACTCAGTTTCAGCGCAGTAGCGGCGCCCCCGGGGCCAGCGCCTACAATACAAACATCGGCCTTGATCATGTGAAATGAATTGATTTTAAGCCAAAATACAAACTGTATATCAAAAATGACAGCTTAACACCAACTCTTGACGGAAGTCTTGCTTTATCGGATGGTCAATGATTCGTAATAATTGCGATGTGGCGTCGTCATTCGAATGGTATATTCGCCTCGATCAAGGTGTTTAATGCGGTAGCGACGCTGTACTCGATTGACACTACCTGCCTCATCAGAAAAGACGATTTCACCAGCCGGATTGATGATGTGGAGCTCAAATGAGCCAATACGATTGCTCAACCAAGAGACATCAAAATACTCGTCGTGCTGAATGACGAGCGGATTGTAATGTTCTTTTTGAAGGTACGATTTCATGATTAGCTTATCAGACTTTAACACAAAAGGCTGAATCACTTCTTTGACACTTGTTTGTATAGCGAGTTCGTAAGAACCTTCAGGCAATAATTCCAAATCGATGATGGTGCGAATCGAAGGCGCTGGTCGCAGATTTTCTTGGTGTACAATCACACCTGCTTGGTCTGTAACGGTAAAGCTGGCAGACTTATCGACTTGTTCTAATTGTAAAATCAGCTTTTTTTCATTGGGTACCTGCTCCAGTTGTATGCTGATAGCCATGGTAGAAACGGAGAAAAAGAGCAGAAAAAAGCTAAGAAGGCTTGTAAAATGATAAATGCGGTTCATAATATTCAAGTTTTTTGGTTCATTCCATATTATCACCAAAAAACAGACAACTCAGAGTAAAATCAACTTTTCGCTTATTCTATCAAGCGATTAACTAATGCAAATGTATAGGCATAGACCTAGATCAGCTACCTGCATTTTAATACCTTTTGATGCTATATTGACACAATTAATCACAAAATAAAAGACTGATGTTAATTTAACACGCAAAACACCAAATTATACATTAAAAAACTGATTGGTCTAAAAAATTAAATCTTGGAAAAGGAGTAAGCTCAGAAGAATATTTCAAAGTCGGGTGGGTTAGTACTTTTATCGAGTCAGAGTAGTTGTTAAGGCTTGTTAAGATAGTCTTAAAAGAACAAATCCTCGCATTCATCGATGAAGGGCTACTTTGCTTGTGACCTGAGCCAAAACGCAGGAAATTTAGGGTATCACCAATTAAAAATCAGAAATGATACCTCGACTGTTGTTATTCTTTGTACTTGTAGTTAGCACGATTAGTTGTTCAAAAGAGCACCCGACACCTTCTTCTGACCAAAGCTTTTTTGATGCTATTTATACCGATTCGGATAGTGCGGTGGAAATTACCATTCATACTGCATTACCAGAATTAATTCATCAGCGTACCGACAAATACCAGCCTGCGGCTATCGAAGTAGCTATGCCTTCCGGCAAAAACTTATCATTTACCGCTAAGGTAAAAACGAGAGGAAAGACCCGTAAGAAAATCTGTGATTTTCCGCCTTTGAAAATTAACCTGAAAGATGAAGAGCTATTGGCACAAGGTTTTACGGCTGAATTAGACAAGTTTAAGCTCGTTACAGATTGTAAAGGCGAGCCAGAATTGGTTGCCAAAGAAATGTTAGTTTATCGTATATATAATTTTATCTCGGAAAATAGCTTTCGAGTGCAACCTTTAAAAATTAAATACGTAGACAGCAATGATCCGCATGAAGTATATGAGCATTTTGGTTTTTTGATTGAAAGCCATGATGCTTTGGCTCAGAGACGGAAAGCTGTCCCTCGCAAAGTAAAAGCTGGTCAATTGAAAGCCATTGATGCTGCGCAATATCGGCAAATGAGTGTCTTTCAATACATGATCGGTAATACCGATTGGAATTTGGCGCAAAGCCATAATATCAAATTCATTCAGCTTGCTGATAAGAGTGTACCAACACCCGTACCGTATGATTTTGATTATTCTGGTCTGGTAAATGCACATTATGCTATTCCACACCCGTCGCTTCCTATTGATGATGTACAAGATCGATATTTGCAATGGAGAGGTGGTTCAGCCGAACATCTAATTCATTCCTTGAAACAAATTACGACCCGACAGGAGGACATCCTGCAATATTGCCAACAGTATGCTTGGCTTAGTCAAACCGATAAAGCAGAAGTAATCAATTACTTACAGGCATTTTTCGATTTGGCGAAAGCTGCAGCACAAAAAAGTGGCGATGCAGTAGTTCAGTCTTTACAAACGGCTTCTACGGATGGGCCTTCTGTCTAAGTGATATAAACACCTGAAAATATTGCAGGCCGAGCCGCGAGAATCGGTCTGTACTTCTTTTTTCTCGCACATTTATTAAGTCATGGGATTTGCCGGAGTTGAGTTCAGCTCCGGTTTTTTTATGTACCATTAGCCAGAGAAATGTAGGTCAAAAGCATATTTTTTGCTGGTCAAATGCTATTTTCGGAGCTGATACAAACATGACAACCCCGTCCGACATGCACACAATATTGCAAAACAGATGGTTTCAGGCAGGATGGAATTTTTTGCTAAGTTTGATTACCCTATTCCTTGCTCTTTTTATCCCTTACAATCTGGTTCTTCAAAGGCCGGAAGGACTTTTCTACTTGTTGTTTACAGTGTCTATTACAGTAATTTTTGGGCTAGACGTATGGCTGGGCATTTACTATCATCAGCAAGAACATAACCCACTTTACGCTTCTCGAAAAGACCGTCTGCCATACTATTTGCGTTCTGGTTTCTGGCTAGATGTCTTAGCTGCAATACCTTTTGATTTGTTTGCCCCTCCAATTTGGCGAGTAGCCAGGCTTTTGAAAATCGGAAAAATTAGTATGATTATGGATCGTTGGCGCCTGCGGCGCCTCAATTGGGCCAACGAACTTTCCTTGCTCTACATGGTATTGGGCATGCTAATTTTTACGCACTGGATCAGTTGTGGTTGGCTCGTGATTCATCAGCCCAGCATCAACAGCAGCAGTTTTGAGCAATACATCGATGCCCTGTATTGGAGTATCACGACGGTTACGACGGTAGGCTATGGCGACATTACGCCCAACAATCTGACGGAAAAAATCTATTCCATATTCACGATGATAATAGGTTTAGGGTTTTATGGGGTTTTGATTGGAAATATCGCGCGTTTGCTTTCGCAAAAAGACCCGGCACGGGCTCATTATCTGGATAATATTGAAAAACTATCCGTAATTGTAAAATATCGTTCCCTCCCCTACCCGCTACAGCAGCGCATTTTCGAATATTACACTTACAAATGGCAAAAACGATTGGGTTTTGATGAGAATGCTTTTTTGGAGGGACTTCCTCATAGTCTGAAGAAAGAAGTGGCCTTTCACCTCAAAAACAATTTGCTTCAACGCATTCCTATTTTTGAACATGCCAGCCAGATTTTTATTGAGGCCGTTAGCTTTCATTTGCAGCCCATCGTTTTTACTCCGGGTGATTTTATTTTCAAGAAAGGCGAGTATGGCGCAGAAATGTATTTCATCATTAACGGTAAAGTCCGAGTAATGGATCCCGAAAAAGAGACCCCGATTGCACAACTTTCGAATGGCGACTTTTTTGGAGAAATTGCTCTATTCCGTCACAAAGCCCGCAATGCAACCATTATCGCAGAGACTTATTGCGACTTATACCAATTATCAAAGGGTGCATTCGATCTGGTCGCTCAGCAATATCCGGCTTTCGCCAAACAAATTGAAAAAATCATTATGCAACGGGAGGAGGAAATGGGAGATGTATGATGGGGTGATGTGTTGATGTGTGATGTATTCATGTGTTGATGTGTTGATGTGCTTATGTTTGATAACCATCCATCAAAAGATCAATCCATCAAAACATCATACATCAAAATATCAAAACATCGTACATCAAAACATCAACCCATCAAAATATCGTACATCAAAACATCAAATTATTAAACATCACACGCTCGGTAAGCTGCAATCACTTTATTCTCGCCATTTTTGCCGGGGGTAGAATTGCCGTGTTCCATGCCTAGTATGCCGTTGAAGCCTTTGCTGTGGATATGTTGAAAGACATTTTTATAGTTAATTTCTCCGGTAGTTGGTTCTTTTCGACCTGGGTTATCTCCGATTTGGAAGTAAGCGATTTCGTCCCAGCAAGCATCAATATTGGGGATGATATTGCCTTCTGTAATTTGTTGGTGGTAGATATCGAACAAAATTTTGCAGGAAGGACTATTTACAGCTTTACAAATTTGGTATGCCTGAGCTGCTTTGGTCAAGAAGAGGCCCGGATGATCTCTAAAATTGAGAGGCTCCAATACCATGCACAAATCGTGCGGTTCGAGTAGTGCGCTGGCCTGTTTGAGCGTTTCCACCACATTAGCGGTTTGGTAGCCCATATCTTGTCGTAAATCAAGATGACCAGGTACAACCGTCATCCACTTGGCATTCACTCGTTTTGCGACCTCAATAGCCTCTTTTATTTCATTGAGAAATGCTTCTCGCCACTCAGCATTTCCACTGGCCAAATTGGGTTCCTCCCAAAAAATAGTATGCGCTACGAAGACCCCCATTTGCATACCCCGTTTTTGCATGAGTTGAGCAATTTGTTCTTGTAATTGTATGGGTCGCTGCTTCATATTGTTGTCCTCAAACGAGCGGAAGCCCATATCTGCCATAAAATGTAG
>JALEHC010000288.1 GCA_022763215.1 Saprospiraceae bacterium | reverse complement strand
GAATACGTATTGGTCTCGTTGATTGCCTTTACGGCAAATGTGGCTCCAAGATCATCCAATTTGAGCTGCATCGTGTGGCTTTGCCAGTTGATTACGGTAACTGGTCGCTCTGGGCTATTCTTTCGGGTAAACGGATTGTCTACTTGTATGGCATCGGGCATAACTTCCAGTCGCCAGACGCCTTCTTCTAACTGATCTAGAAAATAAGCGCCTTTGCCGCTGTACTGCACCACCGGAGAATTGCCAAACCCTGCAATTTCTTTTAGCTGACTTGGTGCTTTCGGATTTTGCTGGGTATGATTGGTGTAAAAGTATTGTTGTGTAGAATTGTATACCGCTAAATCTGTGGAATAATCGACCATAAAATCATCAAAAGTGGTATTTGCTGGGTAGGTTCCAAATGATTTGTTCAAGGGGACTTCATGAAATACCGCCGAGCAAATTTTAAGAGCCAGTGCCTTTTGTGGCGTATAAGCCAAGTTCATGTGGTGGGTATTATAATCGGTATTGTAGGCTGCAATATAGGTCGGATCATAACTAAAATAAGTCGCCAACTGCAAGCCTGCCGTCCGAAAGCTTCGAGCCATAGCCGGATACACATAGGACTTTTGTACATCGGCGGCATCAAATTCGTATACAATTTTTGCGCCGCCGTACTTTTTGATGATATGGTCATAATTGATGGCATAATCATCGACATTGGGAAGTACATTTCCAGGTATTTCTTTGGTGTACAACAGATTAGTGGGGTACCACTGATAGGTTCCGCCTTGCACGCCTCCTTTGAAATAAGCTTCTGTAAAGTGCACCGCGTGGCTCATGTTATAAAAAATCGGCTTTTCACAACCGGTACGACGCATAGCGTCGACCATGCCTTTTACAAATGCTGTTACTTTTTCGGCTTCTCCGCGATGGTGAGGTTCATTACTCACTTCAAATGCGATAATATTGGGTTCGTTTTTGTAGGCTACTCCAGTATATGGATTAACGTGATTCAAAAATTGATACAAATAATTTTGCTGTGCTTTAATAGCCGCTTCGTTGGTCAGGCAGTCTCCTTTTCCGTACTTATGTGAAAAACCAGGTGTTGGTTCGTCTGGCTCCGGCCAACCATTTCCCCAATAAGCAATAGGCGTGATGACATAATTAATATTTCGTTTCTTGAGCTCGTGCAATAGGTAATCAAAGGTTTCCAAATGCTCGTTTTCAATCAGATTGCCGAGTGTATCACTTATTTCTGTATCCCAAACATGAATACGATACAAATCAAACCCCAACCGGCTAAAATGATACAAGTCATTGTCAATGGCTTCCTTTGGATCAATGCCCATCCGCTTGGCACTGCGATAGCTGTGCGCAAAAGGTACCGCATAATTGACACCAAAGCCTTTCACTTCTTCGTCGTTGTGGCTCCAATGCATAAGGCCATTTTTATCGACATACACATTGCCTTTTTGTGTATTTTGGCTTTGTGCTACCAAAAAAACTAGCAACAGCAAAGCAGTTGCCATCCATTTATTGAGCATAATTGATAATTTATCTATTTTACTTCGATTGTAATCGACTGCTTATCATTTGCCGAACCCGTCCGCAGATTGGCGTGAAGCCGAATCGTACCGCTTGCCTTGCCTGCTTTCAAAATGATCATTGCTTTGCCATAAAACAACTTTACTTTTTTGGCCTGAAAAGGCGCAAATGACTGTGGATTTCCGTTTCCAACGCCTACAATCGAACCAGCGCCTTCCACTTCTAAATCAATTTCATTCATCGCTACTGGTACTACATTTCCATTCTCATCCAACGCCTCAATCGTTACATACGACAAATCCATTCCGCCTGATTGTATGCTGGTTCTATCTGCCGAAAGGCGCAACTGCATAACTTTGCCAGTCGTAACAATGCTTTTTTCGCTCAATTGCACCCCATTTTTATAAGCTACTACCTTGACCGTTCCGGGTTCATAAATCACGTCTTTCCACATCAACCGAAATCGTTCGATAGAGGTATTCGACTTTGGATTTTTGCATTGTTTGCCTTGCGACTTCCCATTAATGAATAGCTCTACACAATCGCCATTGGTGTACACAAATACCGGGACCTTCTCCCCTACCCGATCTGGCCAATTCCAGTGAGGCAAAATGTGGAGCGTCGTTTCTTCGGGTTTCCAATAGCTTTTGTACAAATAGTACCGATCTTTTGGAATGCCAACCAAATCTACAATCCCCAAATAGGAACTGCGCGATGCTTCGCGCTCCGTCATCCCCATTTCCTGCACGGCCCGATTGGCATAAGGTGTTGGCTCGCCCAGATAATCAAATCCGGTCCAAACAAACTCTCCGGCAATGTAGTTTTCTTCTTGTTGCCACATAAAATCATCATCGGCCACTTCTGCCCACCAAGGGGCATTCAGGTCATACGAACTCACTTGCAATGACTTGGTAAAGTCGGTTTTCTTTTCCGGTAACGGAAATTCGTAAAAGCCTCGCGTACTCAAGGTTGAAGCCGATTCACTGATAATGACCGATTTGTTTGGCTCGATCTGTCGCGCCAGTTTGTATCGCCGATTGTAATTCCAGCTATGCACATCATAATAATCGAAATGGCGGAGTTTGGCACTTTCCCAACTATCACAAACCAAAGTAGTCGGTCGAGTCGGATCGTATTTGTTAACATAGTTGAGCATGGTGTGGAGGCGATGAAATCCACTATTGATATTCCACTGCACATCACCGATTTCATTACCGACACTCCAAATAAATACAGAGGGGTGATTTCTGTCTCTTTTCACAAAATTGCGGATATTTCGATGTGCAAACTCTTCAAAATCAGTGGTATCGGTAATCCCCGCTTTCGCGTCATATTTATCAAACACTTCATTAAAGAATAATAATCCCATTTGATCACAAAGCTGTAATAGCTCTGGCGCAGCGGTATTGTGGCTCGTACGAATGGCATTGACGCCCATCGACTTCATGATTTCTAATTGGCGTTCCATTGCTCGTGGGTAAAAAGCTGCTCCGAGCGGCCCGTGGTCATGGTGTAAATTGACGCCTTTGAGCTGTACGCGACGGTCATTGAGATAAAATCCATCATCTGCATCGAAGCGAATACTTCGCACACCAAACTGGGTTTCGTACTGATCGGTTAGTTGTCCGGCGGCATAGACTTTCGTCTGAACGGTATACAGATGCGGCTGCTCCACATCCCACAAGACCGGATTCTGGATCATCGTGTTAGCTTCCAGGGTTCGCTTTTTTCCACCTGGCACCAGGCCCTGCATTTTGGCGGAAGCCACCTCCCGACCTTCTGCATCCAACACCTGATGGGCAACTACAATGGTATCTCCATTCGAATTGGTGTTGTGAATTTCTGTTCGAATTCTTAGGTCTGCATAATGCGGCTTGATGATGGGCGTAGTGACGTAAGTGCCCCAAATACCAACATGCACCGGAGGCAGTGCCAATAGTTGCACCTTTCGGTAAATGCCTGCGCCTGGATACCAGCGGCTATCGTGTGGTCGCGTATCTGCGTGTACACTCAGCACGTTTTTGCCACCAAGCTGCACAAAGTCGGTGATATCCACATAGAAAGAATTGTAGCCATAATCCCACTGGCCAGCCAGCTGGCCGTTGATATATACTTTTGGAAAAGCCATAACGCCATCAAACAACAGATACAGGCGCTTTCCTTTCATACTTGCCGGGATATCCAGATTTCGGCGGTACCAGCCTTGCCCTTTCCAGGGTAGTTTGGCAGTGCTGCCATTGCCTTCCAGATCAAATGGCTCAGCAATTGCCCAATCGTGTGGTACGCTGACACTTTGCCAGTTGCTATCATCAAAATTGGTGTTCATCGCTTTCGGCTGTTCGCCTTTGGCAAATTTCCAATCGTCTTGCAACAAGTACGTTTCGCGCTCTTGCGCAAATCCGGTATGCATTTGCGTAAGCAAAACCAGAACGACCAGTACGTGGAAAATCTTCATAAATGATATTCGTATTGTGAGAAAGGGGTAAGGTTTGAATAAACGTCACCACATCTTACCCTCCTTTTTTTAGTGCCCGTAATAACTTATTCCTAAAAGAGCTCTGTTTTGATTATCGAAGAGTGTCGCATTGTCCCAATGAGAACCTTGTGCCCATTGCGTATAACAAGTTGTTGACACCCATGCTGGCTCCCAATAAATGAGCCCTTCTCCGCCACCAGCAATGATACTGGCTTCCAAATCAACCAAAAAGTCATATTGCCCTTGCTCAGAGGCTGGATAGCCAGCAATCAGAGCATCATTGCCGAGAATATTGTTGGCATTGTCATTGTTTTGAAGTTGAAATGGATAAGCGGTTTCTACGACCATTACTCGTTTGTCATGTGCCCGAACCAATTCTTCAATAGCCGATGGTAAAGACTGCAAGGTATAGTCTGACCAAACCGGATAAAAAGAAAGTCCAATCCAATCGTAATTATTGATCCCATTTTGAGTAGCTTGTTCAAACCACCAAAGTGCATTTTCGGGTTGTGCAATGTGCAACATCGACTGAATATCGGCACCAAAATCAGTAGAAGCATCGCGAATAGCTTGAAGGCCCCGATTGATAAGATTGGCATTTCGGGTCCAGTTGATGCCATTGTAATCACCATTCGGATCTTGCAGAATTTCAGCATTGATTTCATTGCCCATTTGTACCATTTCTGGCAATAAGTTGGCATCATTCAGGTCACTAAGCACGCCATAGATATAGTTGTACAAAGAATCGCCCAGAACGGAAGTATTATCCGCCACTGCCAACCAAGCTGCCGGAATATGCTGACGGCCCGGATCGGCCCAGTCGTCTGAGTTGTGGAAGTCAAGTAAAACCTGCATGCCTTCTGCTTTTGCTTTTTGGATACTGCGCTTTACATCCTCATAATCAGAATATTCGGTCCAATCTGCATTATGCCAAAGTCGGATACGAACCAAGTCTGTACCTGCCGCACTAAAAATTTGGTAGGGATCTTGTGAGTCACCCGCTCGATTGGCGTAAACAGCTCCGCAATCTTGCATTTCATTGACGTAAGATAAATCTGCACCCCGAAAGAAAATGGTATCGCCCGTCATTTCTTCTTCTTCCTCCATTTCTTCTTCGTTCTTTTTCAAGAGGGCTTCTTCGTCTGTCAATTCGCAAGCAGTTGTCAATGCAAACAAGCTGACCAGAAAGAGCAAAAATATATTGTTGTAATTCATTGTATTATATCATTTTTATTGTAGCGTAATGGTTTGATTATTAAAATCGAGCGTAATGGTATAAGTGCCTGGTGTACCAATAAACCGGAAATTGTTGTCGCCATCAATTGCATCTTCAAAGTTTTCATCGATGGTATATCCTTCTGCCACAAAATACGGATAATTCAAGCCAGAACCCCAATCGCCTTCTGTTGTAAAAAAGCGGAAGGTATCAGGTGAAAATTCTAGTGATAACTCATACACATCTGGTGAAATTTCGGTCATTTCATTGGCATTGTCCCAGGTCCATTCGCCAAAGGTAGAGCCACCTAACACGAACACACTTCCTGATGGCTCCAAGGTGATAACTTTATTATTGTCATCAATGGTCAAGGTATAAATACCTGGCGTTCCAGTAAACTGAAAATTGCTATCGCCATCGGCTGCATTTTCAAAATTCGCGTCAATGGTGTAACCTTCGCCTTCAAAATAAGGATAATTGAGGCCAGAATCCCAGTCGCCTTCCGTCGTGAAGAAACGAAAAGTACCATTGGTCAAATTCACTTTGGCAGACCATACGTCACTTTCGCAACCAAAAGATATGGCCGATCCCCAATCCCATTGAGCATCCAATAAAGCATCTCCTAAAGCAAAAACAGGGTCACAGCCACCACCAGTAGGCATTTGTTCAATCCATCTGATATTCAGAGATGTTATATCTGATAACATATCGGTATTGTTGCCGGTACCTGCGCCAACGTATGCCCGAAGTCGAAAATATACCGTACCCGTATTATTGGGGTTTCCGTCTTCGTCTGTGGTATTTGGATCGTCATCCAAGCCGAGCAGCTCGGCAAATTCGATCATCTGAGCAACACTTACGCCAAGGTTGGTTTCGGTAGTTGTTCCCAGGGTTTCGAATTCAGCAAAATCTTCGGTAAAGGACGTTTGCAAATCATACGAAATATTGGCTGGGACGCCAAAATCAGCTTCATTCCAAACGAAGCGTTCTGCAATATTGTCTTCGGTTGCTTCCGATAGCAGATATTCGTTGGCAAAATTGTTGACAAATGCAACGCCCTCATCAGAAGGGACTGCTGTAAATATTAATTCATTATCTTCTTCACATGACTGAAAAGCCAGTACAGAACATACCGTGATGATGATAAATAGTAACCTTTTCATATTATTTGATTTAATAATTTTTGATTAGACTTGTAGATTGCATCATGAATGAGCGAGAACGAAGCAAATTTTATTTTGGACAAGGCAAAAAACGCAGGCGATGCCTTAGCATCAGCGAGGCTTTTTAACGAAGTACAAGATAAAATTTTGCCGTTCGTAGACATTTGATGATGCGGTTTACAAGTCTTTAATAACCCTCGTTTTGACGCAAATTTGGATTTGCCGCAAGGCTCTCACTTGGAATCGGATAAACAGCTCTGAATGGCCCGATAGGCCCGCCATTAGCCGTATTACCTTTCCATGACCAGTTGTAGATATTCCCGGTAAACCGACCAAAGCGAATTAAATCTTGGCGGCGGTGCGATTCCCAATGCAATTCGACCAGCCTTTCGTCTAGTATCAAATCCAAAGTCAACTCCGTAACTTGACGTGGATTATCGGCTCTGTTTCGCAGTGCGTTGAAATATTCTACAGCTTGCGCTAAATTCGAATTCGTACGCACGGCTGCTTCGGCATACATCAGGTACGCATCTGCCAAGCGAAACATCGGAAAATCAGTATCTACAATTTCCAAAGCTGATCCCTGCGAACCCGTAGAAGTCAGATTAGACCATTTCCCAATGATATAGCCTGTAGTCTGATCCGAAATCGTGGAAATATTTCGGCTTCTATCTTCTGTAATGAGCGTATTGCGCTCGTCCTGATCATAGTCACCATTCAAGAAGATGTCAGAAAATTCGGCTGGTACGCGTAGCGCACCGCCCCAGCCTCCGGCATTTACGCCAAAGTCAGCGCCATTGGACTCCTGAGAGCCAACCTGCCCATTTACCATGAGTGTGGTCGGGCCAAAATTTTGCGTGACAACGCCATCCGACAAGACAGGAAAAATAATTTCTCCTGCTGCATCATTGATGTCATTATCTGCTTTGAAATTATCCAGATAGTTGGGTGCTAATACATAACCAGCATCGATAATGCGCTGGCAATAATCCATACAATCTGCGTAGCGATCCGCACCAACATAAACTTCTGCATTCAAATAGAGCTTGGCAAGAAGCATCCAGGCTGCAGCACGGTCTGCACGAGCATATTCATTTTGGCGAGGTGCCACTAAATCTGATTCAATGGCCAATAGTTCTGATTCGATAAAAGCGAATAATTCTTCTCGATTAGCTTCGGGTGCCTGAAAGGCGCCCACACTCGATTCTTCCGTCAGGAAAGCACATTTTCCAAACAAATCCATCATGTGATAATAAGCCAGAGCTCGCAAAAAGCGCGCCTCAGCGCGAAATGTTTGTATTTCGCTTTTCAATTCTTCGCTTACGCCACGGCTATCCAAGGTACTTTCTTCCGTTTGACGTAAATATTCATTTGCGAAAGCAACCTGCGCCATGCCACGGCCATACATACCCCGCAAAATCACATTGCTGGCAGTCCAGGTGGTTCGTTGTATTTCGGCTGTTCCCGGGTCATTTTCCCAAGTCCAGATCGCTTCATCGGTTGATAGTACTTGCAAATTCCACAAACCACGGCCGTATTGGCTGGTTCCGGCATCTATTCCGGCAATATTGGAAGAGCCTGGGCCTTCCACGCCAGTTAGTGCCAAATTGGAATAAACCCCTGCCAGTCCTTGTCGATAAGACTCTGGTGTGGAATAAAAGTCTTCTGCCAGAAATGCGTTTTGGTCTGCTGGAATTACATCCAGTTCGTCAAGACAACTCGATAAACTCAACAGCAGCACAAAAACAGATAATTGATATAAAAACTTCATAATATTCATATTTCGAGTCTGGTGATTAAAAAGTAAAATTACCGCCAAACAAGAAGGTCCTTGCTCTTGGGTAAATCGTATTATCAATGCCAGAGAAGATCTCTGGGTCCAGTCCACTGTATTCCGTAATCGTTAGTACATTTTGTACGCCAGCATAAAGTCGGACTCCCAACTTACCTTTCAAGGCATTGGGGAATCGATAGCCCAAAGTCACATTATCGAGGCGCAAGAAAGAGCCATTTTCAATAAAGTAATCCGAAAGAATAACCGTAGGCGTGGTATTAAAATTAGATTCTAATACAGAAGTAGGCAGATTAGCCAGCACCGATACATTCTGAATTAGGTCATATTGTGCCCTGGCAGAGTTTACATTGTTATAAATGTAGTTGCCCACGCTTGCGCGGAAATTGAACGAGAAATCAAAGTTTCGGTAAGACATATTCGACATGAAACCGATCGTTGCTTCTGGTTGGTTGTTTTGGTGGAGATAACGATCGTCGTCATTAATGATGTTATCACCATTCAGATCAGCGTAGCCCCCTTCGATGGGATTGCCATTTTCGTTGTAAATCTGTTTATACACAAAGTATTTGAATGGCGCGAATCCGACCCGATGCAGTTGAATAGTACCACCAACACCTCCAGCGATCCCCCCTACTCGAACATCTTGGTTGAGCGCCAGTTCATCAATTTCTGTACGAATAACTGCTGTATTTACACTTACATTCCAGTTGAAGCCATTGAGATCGATACTTCGGAAGATGTCATAATTCAAGCTCACTTCCAGTCCTTGCGTGGAAAAATTACCGATATTCTGGAAACCAGAATTACTAAAATTAGAACCATCTGATATGGCTGCAAAGGCTAATAGATCGCTTGATTCTTTGTAATAGTATTCGACGGTACCGCTTAGGCGGTCACTGAACAGACCAAAATCAAGACCTAGATTGAAAGTAGTTGTTTCCTCCCACTTTAGGTCTTCATTTCTAAATTGAGGTAAGGCTACCGGAATTGGGTTGCCACCAAATGCATATTGTGAGCTAGGCAAGCCACGGATATAACGATCCAGATAGAGGTCGGCTGCATCAGCACCGATATCCTGCTGGCCTGTTACCCCCCAACCTAGGCGAAGCTTGAGGTTGGTGATGTTAACGGAGTTGGGAAAGAAATCTTCGCGCAAGCGCCATGCAAATGCAACTGCCGGGAAATTTCCCCAGCGATTTTTTTCGCTAAAGCGAGAAGTCGCATCGCGACGATAAGACAAGGTGAGAATATATTTTTCCGCAAAATTCAAATTTGCTCTACCAAAAAATCCGATTAAAATAAGGTCGGTTTCGACCGTATTAACAGGCTCAGAATCTGGCAAATCGTTGCGCAATTCACCGGAAAAATAGCCTTGTGCTTCGAATCGCTGAAATGAATAACCAGCAGTAGCTTCCATCCGCAATTGATCAGTCAGATTTCGATCAAATGCTAAGTAACTGTCAAACAAAAAGTTACGTTGATCATTGGTATAAGTTGTTTCTGAACCTACAAATTCTCCATTGGGTTGAGCGACAATATTATCCGAATCTATGATGGTAAACCCTTCTGCCGAAATATCATCCATCCCGATATTGGCGACAGCGCGAACCGAAGGCAAAAACGGCAAACGATAGTCGAGCTTGATATTTCCGTAAAGGCGAACGACCTCACTGCGGTCATTTCGCTGCAAAAGCGCAGCCACCGGATTGCCCGGCGCATTAGAAATTAAATCACTAGTATTCAATACCCCATCTTCATTGTCTTGATAATACTGGAAAAATCCGCCGAAAGGCGAATTAGCGTCATAGACTGGCTGAGTAGGATCGAATGTAATGGCGTTCCCTTCCTGCCCCTGAGCGAAGCGGTTGTTTTCCTGAGAAGCATTGATGTTTACATTTACTTTCAGGCCTCCATCAAAGAAGCTTGGTGTCAGATTCAGGGATGCTGCATTTCGCTGAAATTCGGAAGTCAAGCGCAGACCAGGCTGATTGGTGTGCCCCAAAGACAAACGAGCAGGCAACTGGCCAAATAAAGAACCTTGAATAGACAGATTGTGATTGTGAAAAATTACATCTTCATAAATCTCATCTTGCCAATCGGTATTCGCCTCGCCGAGCAAGGGAACCAAATCAGGTCGTTGTTCTTCGACTAATGCTCGATATTCATCAGCAGAAAAAATGTCCAATTTTCCCGGAAGGGTGCTATACCCCAGTTGAGAATTGAGCTCCACTTTCAGGCTATTGCCTGCATCTTTAGTAGTGATAATAATTACGCCATTGGAAGCTCGGGAGCCGTAAATTGCAGTAGCAGAGGCATCTTTCAGGATGGTAAAAGATTCGATATCATTAGGATTGATACTACTCAAAACAGAGCGAGCTCCGCCAATCGTTTGATTGGAAATAGGCAATCCATTGATAACTATCAGCGGATCATTGGAAGCACCCAGCGAAGAACCACCTCTGATCCGAATAGTCGAGCCAGAACCCGGTGCGCCACCTGTGTTGACGGTTACGCCCGCTACGCGGCCGTTGAGCAAGTTTTCGGGTGTAACAATATTACCCTGATTAAAATCTCTTTCGGAGAGAGAAGCTACAGATCCGGTTGCATCTTTCACGGTAGTGGTACCATAACCAATGACAACGACCTCTTCCAAAGATACGCCCGTTTTCAACTGTACATTTTGAACCTGAGAAGACACGATAAGACGTTGGGTATTCATTCCGGTGTAGGAAAATTCGAGCGTATCGCCCACTACCGCCCGGACCTCATAATTGCCGTCAAAATCTGTCACCGTTCCGGTACCGGTACGAATTACAAGAATGGTCGCCCCGATCAGGGCTTCCCCCTCCTCGTCGGTGACTCGCCCACTGATGGTTTGTGAAAACGAAGGGAGAGACAACAAGAGCATCCCAAAAATTAGTAGAATTTTATTCATAGCGGATGATTTTTGTTCGGATGAAATTAATAAACGTAAAAAATACGCTTATTTCACTTAGACAAATATCGCATTTTTTTCAAAAAAGTGACCTTTTCAGTCTTTTTTTTTGAAAAAATGACAAATAGACGAACAAAATTAGGCTCAGATGTACACTACAAGCTATATATGGTGTATTGGCAACAAGAAAATGGCTGTCTAAAAAGGGAAATTGGGTAGACTCAAATAGGAAATTACAGCTTAAAACTAAAGCCTTCTTCCTTCATCTTTTTGTATTTGCGGGTATCAAACTGATAGAGGAAAGCGCCTTTTTTAGAAGTGCTTTTATCCTTTTCATCTAACTTCTTGAGGACATTCAGGGAAAGGATTTTCTTACGAAAATTGCGGCTGTCTAATTTCTTTTCGAAAATACTGTCGTACAACGCTTTGAGCTGAGGAAGAGTAAACTTTTTAGGCAATAATTCGAAGCCTATGGGTTGGCGTTGCGCTTTAATTCGCAAGTTATCAACTGCATCTTGCAGCATTTCATTATGATCAAGTATTAATTCGGGTATTTCGGCAGGACTAAACCAGCGTGCATGGTGGGTTTCAACAATATCATGGGTTTTCAAGGGAATTAAAGCAAAATAAGCGATTGACACAACGCGTCCACCCGGATCGCGATCTGACCGACCGTAACCACCAAGCTGTTCGAGGAAGATATTCTCCAGGCCGACATTGTCTTTCAGCACCCGAGCAGCAGCAGCTTCAATATCTTCTTCGCGTTTGACAAAATCTCCGATCAATGACCACATATCTTTGAAAGGTTCTACCTTTCGTTTGAACAAGAGGAGTTTTATTTCATTTCCGTCAAATCCAAAAATGATGCAATCCACTGCCACCAGTAATTTTTCTCCTTTGGTATAAAAGGCCTTTTTCGCTTCGGTCATTCTGCCATTTTTCCGAGAAAAATGCCAAAATAAAAAATCTTTAGCTTATTTGACGGCTTTCATTCTTTGCGCTGCTTGTTCTGCAGTTATATCGCGCTGTGGTTCGCCAAACATTTCGTAGCCGACCATAAACTTTTTTACGGTCGCCGAACGCAGCAAAGGTGGATAAAAAGCCATGTGAAAATGCCACTCTTCATGCACTTCTCCATCGGTTGGAGCCTGATGAATACCTGACGAATAAGGAAATGAAGTATCAAAAATACGATCAAATCGCTGCGTTAAGTCTTTGAGGATAGCCGCAAAACTATGTTCTTCAGTGGCATTAAGTTGACCAATATGCTGATAGTGACGCCTCGGTATAATCATGGCCTCATAAGGCCATACTGCCCAGAAAGGAGTCAGGGCAACAAAGTCATCATTCTCGCAAATGATTCTTTCACTAAGTGCTAATTCCTGTTGCAAATAGGCTCCTAACAAGCTTTTACCGTGTTTTTTCCAGTATTTGAGTTGTTGTTGACCTTTTTTGGCTGCCTCTACTGGTATAGATTGTTGTGCCCAGATTTGACCATGCGGATGCGGATTGCTGCAGCCCATGATAGCCCCTTTATTTTCAAAAATCTGCACATGCTTGATGTATGGCTTGCTTCCCAATTCCTGATATTCGTTTTTCCATAGCCGGACAAGTTCTACGAGAGCCTCCACCGTCATCTGCGGAATAGTTAGGGCGTGATCTGGCGAAAAGCAGACGACGCGACAGGTACCTTGCTCACCTTTTGCGTGAAGCAAGCCATCGGCAAAAACATCCGAACTATTGTCTGGTTTTATAGCTGCAAAATCATTGGTAAATGCGTAGACCGATTGGTATGCTGGTGTTTGAGCACCATTTGCCCGCTGATTACCGGGACACAAATAGCAGTCTGCCTCATAAGATGGTCGTTTATTTTGAGGTAACTTTTCTACCTTGCCTTTCCAAGGGCGTTTATTTCGGTGTGGAGAAACCAGCACCCACTCTCCGGTCAGGATGTTGTATCGACGGTGGGTATCTTCTGAAAAATCAATTGCCATGTGCTTGTATTTAGTGCTTAAACTTTTGCTTGTTGCCAAACTTTCAGACCATCCGAAACAATTACTTCATATACGCTTAGCTCCTTGCCAAATCGTTTGGCGAAAGCCAAACTCAAATCCGCTACAAACGAGGAACGCGATTCCTTCTTGACCAGATTAATGGTACATCCTCCAAAACCGCCTCCCATCATTCGGCTTCCGAGTACGCCTTTATACGGGCGACTGTGCTCCACCAGAAAATCAAGTTCGGGGCAACTCACCTTATAATCATACTGCAAACTATGATGTGAGGCATACATCAATTGGCCCAGTTTGTGAAAGTCTTGATGGAGTAATGCACTCGTTGCCTCCTCTACTCTTTGGCTTTCCAAAATAACATGCTTGCATCGTCTAAAGATATGCTCAGGGAAGTGGGCTCGCTGCGAGTTCAGCATTTGAATATTTACATCTCGCAAGAGACTAATTTCAGGGTAAGTATCTTGAAGTAATCGAACACCCTCCTCGCATTCTTCTCGTCGGGTATTGTATTCGGAAGATGCCAGGGAATGCGTAACATTTGTGTTCAGCAAAACCAACTGATATTCATCTAGTTGCAATGGAAAATATTCGAAAGAATAATCTCGGCAATCAAGTTTTACAACATGGTCTTTACGGCCCATAATGCTGGCAAACTGATCCATGATCCCAGATTTCACCCCAATAAAATGATGATTGGAACGCTGGCAAATCAGTACCATCTCCATGCGATCAAGTCCCAAATCAAAAAGCTCATTAAGGGCACCTATAAAACTACACTCCAGTGCGGCCGAGGAACTCATCCCGCTTCCGATCGGCAAATCGCTTTGTAGTTCACAATCAAAGCCCTGTATGGTATGCCCCAGTTTATTCAGTTCCTGAAGAATACCCAGAAAGTAATTATGCCAGTGCTCTTTGGAGGGTTTGATCTGGTCAAGCCGAAACGCAAAACATTTATTAAAATCAAGTGAATATATCTTGCAATGATGTGGGTCGTTATTCTTTCGTATCCTCAAATGAATCCCCTTATCAATTGCCGCAGGCAACACAAATCCACCATTATAATCTGTATGTTCCCCAATGATATTTATTCTTCCAGGTGCATGAACCAGAATTTCTGCTTGCATCTTTCTACGCTTTTCTTGCCGAAGTAAGGGAGGTCGTTTTAATCTTTCTTGCTGATTTTGCTCAGGCTTTCGCCAAATCTATCCCAATCAGCGTGACTCACTTACAACTAATAAATAATAAGCGTAAAAATAACGCTTATTATTTATTAAACCATTTCTATTTCAAAAAAGCGCAAAAAATAAGCATCTTCCTGTGACAGAAAGATGCTCATTTTCGATTGATTCTATTATTTTCTTTGGCCTAGTAGTCATCACCACTAGAACGGCTGTCTTCAAAACCACCTCGTTTTTCTTTTCTACCCCAATCTTTCTTCTTTTGATTCAGACGATAGGTAAAGCCAAGTACGACACCTTGTGAACGACGCCATTGAAATTCAGACTCACCCTGTAGTTGAGGCAAATCAATGGTTGAGCGGCGTATACGGGTATTAAATACATCTCTTGCACTCAAAGTCAAAGTACCTCGGCCACTCAAAATTTCGAGTGACATACCTATATTTAAAGACTGCACTGATTCGCGGCGCCCCTGCGTTGTCTGTCTTGGACCACGGTAGTTATAACTCAACTGCATATCAAAACGCTCGCCAAAGTCCAGTTTTGTATTGATTCGTCCGGTCCAGATGTACGTATCGGCAGAATAATCTACGCCTTCAAAGGAACCATTTGTAATTGCTCTAAAAAAGTTTAAGTCGGAGTTAGCAGACCACCAATCGAAGAAGTCGTAAGAAATATTCATTTCTAAACCATAAGCATCTCGATCTGATAAATTAATAGGACGACGCAGGGTCGTACCATCTGCTTGAGGAAGTGTTACTCGTTCAATTACATCCGTTGTATATCGGTAAAAACCACCTAATAAGATGGAGCCTTTCGGCAAATAAAACAGATATCCTAATTCATAGCTATCCGTAAATTCAGGTGTCAGATTCGGATTACCACTCCATAAATTTAAGCGATCACCAAAGTTGGAAAACGGTAACAATAAGCGGAAATATGGTCGACTGATTCGGCGACTATAACTAGCCTGCAATTGATTCTGATCAGTTAATTTATAAGTCAAAGAAGCACTTGGGAAAAAACTTAGGTAGTTTTGATCATTGCGCACATTCGATTCTAACAATGATGCACTGATATCTGAATACTCTGCACGCAGACCACCTTGCAGTCCAATTGGTCCGATTTCTGTACCGGCAATTACGTAAGCGGCATAAACATTTTCGATATACTCTAATTCATCATCAAATTGCGGAACAACTGAAAATTCACCATTCGCTCCTTGCTCTTCTAATTCGTAAGCATTTTCGATCGTACGCAATGCAGCTCTCAAACCTCCTTCAAAACGGGTATTTTCACCAACAGGATGTACATAATCTGACTGGAACAGAATGTTTCTTTCATTTTCAGTAATGACAGAACGCTGCACCAGTGGATTTTCCTGAAGAAAGCCTTCTTCCAGAAAATCAGATCGCTCAGTATCTTGGTCTTCAATCAATCGAAAATCAAAAACAAACTCTCGATCTTTTGTATCAAATGTTCTTCGGTAAGTTAAGGCCGTCTCGATATTGTGTTCATCTTCTGTCTCGTTATCCGTACGTACCGTCGTACCTAACAAATTAAAGTTGCTATCATAATCTTCATAAGTTAGTATCGACTCATTATCATCTTGGCCACCTCGGTACAAAACAGAACCAGTTAGGGTATTGTAATCGTCAATATAATAATCTGCACCAAGCTGTATATTACCACCCCATCCGCCACGCTCTTGATCGCGTGTGGTGTAGCGGGCAGATTCCAAGTTTCCATTTTCATCTAAGAACCGTTGATTGTTGAATCCTCCACCCGGTGCTTTCCGATAGCTTACGCCAAAATTGGAAAATAAATTAAGATTTCGCTGACGGTAATTCAAACTATAAGATGCACCATGGTTTTGCGGAAAACCGGTATTGGCACTGATCGAACCATTTAGTCCTTTTTCCTGATCTTTTTTCAGGATGATATTGATAATACCTGCTTCACCCTCCGCTTCATAACGAGCCGATGGATTGGTAATTAGTTCGATTCTTTCGATAATGTCACCTTGCATTCTGCGCAAAGCTTCAATATCGCCAACCCCAACCAAGCCAGAAGGCTTACCATTGATCAAGATTCTAACATTCTGGCTACCTCGTAAGCTCACATTACCTTCCACGTCTACAGAGATCGAGGGTACATTATCCAATATATCGGCAGCTGTTGCCCCTGCATTGGTTAAATCTTTACCAACATTAAATACTTTTCGGTCAAGCTTAAAGGTCATTTGACTTTTCTCCGCTACTACTTCTACTTCCTCTAATGCAACTGCATCTTCACGCAAAGGAATAGCTCCTAGTTTGATGCGTTTTTTATCTTTAGTAGCATTGATATCAGAAATCATTTTATCCTGATAACCAATAAATTGTGCGACAGCATAATATTTACCTGGTTTTACGATAAGCTGAAATTTTCCGTTGACATCCGTCAGACCACCATTTACCAAGCTACTATCCTTGGAGGCATAAACCGAAATGGTAGCAAATTCAAGCGGAGCCTGATTGCCCTGTTGAACGAGCTGGCCGGTAATCATTATTTTTCCTGGAGGCACCGTTGCCCCTTCATTGGCGGGCTGTGCGCTCAAGAATACAGGAAATGCAAATAATAAGAATGCGAGTGTCAGTGTGTAAACAGTACGAATCATTGTATGATTGGTTTTCAATGTAATAGTGACTAAGTTGCAATAATGCTTGCATCAGAGTCTTTTATCTCTTAAAATTTTATTTGATTTGACAGCTGTAAATGAGTATGCACCAAAAGATTGTTGGTGAGTAGCTGTATAGAATTGCACAGTATGTAGGTAATATTCATTGTTTGAACACGAAAATGCCCAACTTGATCACTAAAAGAAGGAAATATTTATTTTTTGCCTAACTTTTAACATTTCCACAACACATTTGCCTTGAGCGAAACGAAAAGCCTTACAACACCGCTGCATTGTAAGGCTAAAAACATGGAGAAAAATGTCGACCGTGTGCTTTGAGGACAGCTGCTCTAAACACTGAGCTACAGTTGCATGCAACTGGTGGGAATT
>JALEHC010000287.1 GCA_022763215.1 Saprospiraceae bacterium | reverse complement strand
GAAATCGTATTATCGGTTGCTGGTGCAGAATCGTTGAGCATGAATACGGCTTATAATGGCGTAATGAAGGCGATGACAGAAGGAGCAGCAGTAGATACTTCGAATGCAGATTTGAACGATCTGTTTTCATCAGGCGGAATGGCCGGAATGCTCGGGACTATCTGGTTGATTATGTGTGCAATGGTATTTGGTGGCGTGATGGATGCCATTGGTGCTTTGGCACGCATTAGTGCTGCTTTGCTAAGCTTAGCAACTTCAACGCTTGGCTTGTTTGCAAGTACCGTAGGAAGTTGTTTGGCATTAAATGTGACCGCATCCGATCAGTACTTAGCGATCGTAGTTCCGGGAAAAATGTTTGCAAAAGCATATGAGGATAAAGGACTGGCTCCGGAGAACCTGAGTCGTACGCTGGAAGACAGTGGTACCGTTACTTCTGTATTGGTGCCGTGGAATACCTGCGGTGCGTATCAGGCTGGAGTGTTGGGAGTGTCTGTATTTGATTACTTCGCATACGCAATTTTTAATATTTTAAGCCCGTTTATGACTTTGTTGTATGCGGCTTTACACATAAAAATTAAACAGCTCAAATCGTAAGAAAACAGTCAAAAAAGGTAATTTTGGGTTACTATTGTTAGTGTATTATAGACTTCTAGAGTACTTTTACCACTGGTTTTAAATGTTCTCTAAAAAGAACAATTAATCATACCTAATTTACTTTAAATCTCTTCAACCAACATCCCCGCCAAACCTTATGAATGATCGATATGATGGTTATCATTTTCGAGCTATAAACTAATGCCTGTACCTAAAGAGGCCAGGTGATTTTTTTGAATTAAATTATATAGGAACTATATACAAACTCAAAGGATTATGTCTATTTTTTCAAAAACTACCTCTGATCTCGGTAAAATTAGATTCGCCAAGAGCTCAAGAGATGAATTTGTTACGACCTTGCGCAAGCGTGTAAACGCCTATTTCAAGGAAAACAACATTAGCAAACATGCAAATTTGCATATGGTCATCAAGACTATAAGCATCTTACTAATCTATTTTGTGCCATATGGCCTCATTCTTAGCGGTGTAACTTCCAATATTTGGATTCATTTGGCACTTTGGGCTATTATGGGATTCGGAATGGCTGGCCTGGGGATGTCCGTAATGCACGATGCCGTACACGGCGCTTATTCTAAAAGCCCGTTTTGGAATAAAATGCTGGGCTCCACTATCTTTTTCATTGGAGGCGCGGTCTCTAACTGGAAATTGCAGCACAATGAAATGCACCACTCTTTCACCAATATTCATGGGTATGACCACGATATTGATGCAGGACCGATACTGAGAATTTCTCCGCACGACAAGCTTTTTTCTTTCCACCGTTTCCAATATATCTATGCATGGGGCTTCTACAGCCTAATGACATTGTACTGGGCAACAGGAAAGGACTTTGCTCAATCGTTCCAATACAAAGCGATGGGCGTTATCAAATCAAAAGAGCGTTTCCGCAAATTGATGTTTGAAGTCGTTACTTCTAAATTGTTCTACTTTGCTTATATCGTAGCTCTTCCGATTATTTTTGCTCCGGTTGCATGGTGGGTTTCCGTAATTGGTTTTATCGTTATGCACATGATCGCAGGTTTGATCCTGAGCTGCGTATTCCAGTTGGCTCACGTGATGAACGAAACGGAATTTCCACTTCCAGACGATAGTGGCAGCATCGAAAATAGTTGGGCTATTCACCAGTTGTTTACAACAGTGAATTTCTCTAAAAATAGCAAAATTATGTCGTGGTTTGTAGGTGGATTGAACTATCAGATCGAGCACCATTTATTCCCGAATATTTGCCATGTTCACTACAAAGATATTTCTGATATCGTCAAGCGTACGGCTGCCGAGTTTGGCTTGCCTTACCATACAGAGAAAAACTTTGTAGTTGCCTTGCGCAACCACGCTTCCATGCTAAAATCTTTGGGACGTGCTTAAACATACGATTGCAATTGCTGTTTAGATCGTATGCATAATCAACAGATTGTAACGATAAGTTTTTTTCGATACGAAGGGCTCTCCAACAAGTGGTGGGCCTTTCGGCAAATGGGCCTTTCGGCAAATGAATTGAGCCAGATACCAGGGCTGGAGTTCGCTAAAATGTTGGGCTCCGGGGGCCAGCGTGGCTTTAGTATCTGGCCCAATTTCGGTGTTTATGGCCTGCTTTGCTGCTGGAGCAGCGAATCGCAAGCTCAAGACTTCTTTAATCAGCATCCATTGTATATTGATTATTCCGAGCATTCCACCGAACAGTGGACGGTTTTTATGCACAACACAATGGCACATGGAGAATGGGAAGGAAAAAATCCTTTTCGAAAAAGTGCTCCTATTGATGAAGATGCATTGGTGGGCGTGCTTACGCGAGCAACCATTAAGACGCGCTATTTGCCTCAGTTCTGGCGCTTTGTGCCGCCCGTAAGTGCTTCGGTACACGAAAAAAAAGGCCGACTATTTTCTATCGGCGTCGGAGAACTTCCTATTGTGCAGCAAGCCACTTTCAGCTTTTGGGAAAGCAGCCGCCTAATGAAGGCTTATGCTTATAAAAGCAAATTTCATAAAGAAGTAGTACAAAAAACGCGCGAATTGGGCTGGTATAAAGAAGAACTCTTTGCCCGTTTTGCACCTTACAAATCTCATGGAAGCTGGAATGGAAATGCTATCTTAGCACCTTACTTAAAAGCTTCTGTCTAATTCATGGATATCAAATCTCGCATCAAACAACTGGCTGATCAGATTCATTCTGAAGTTATTGGCATTCGTCGCCATATCCACCAACATCCTGAACTTTCTTTCGAAGAAAAAGAAACCGGCCGCTATATCGCCCTCCAACTTGAAAAATGGGGAATTCCTCACACCCATGGCATTGCCGATAATGGCGTAGTTGGTCTTATCGAATGTAATAATCCAAGCACTAGAACAATTGCACTGCGCGCCGATATTGATGCTTTGCCTATCCAAGAAGCCAACGAAGTACCTTATAAGTCAAAGCATGATGGTATTATGCATGCCTGTGGGCACGATGTACACTCTGCCTCCTTGCTGGGCGCAGCCTATATTTTGCAACAGATAAAAGATCAGCTAGAAGGTACCATTAAACTGATTTTTCAGCCGGCAGAAGAAAAATTGCCGGGTGGCGCTTCTATCATGATCAAAGAAGGGGTACTCGAAAATCCAAAACCAGCTAGCATTTTTGGCCAGCACGTACACCCTCCACTCGAAGCCGGAAAAGTTGGTTTTAAAGCTGGACAGTACATGGCGTCTGCCGATGAGATTTACGTGACGGTAAAAGGAAAAGGCGGCCATGGTGCGCTACCAAATACTTGTATCGACCCAATACTCATTTCCGCACATATATTGACTGCTTTGCAGCAAATCGTTAGTCGTCACGGCAATCCTGCTATTCCTTCTGTACTGACTTTTGGGCGTATTGAGTCACAGGGCGGTGCCACCAATGTCATTCCGGATGAAGTTAAACTGATGGGGACTTTCCGTACCATGAACGAGGAATGGCGATTTGAAGCCCATGACAAAATGAAAAAAATGGCGATTGCTATCGCAGAAGGGATGGGCGGAAGTTGTGATTTTGACATACATGTTGGGTATCCAAATCTCTTTAATAACGAACCACTTACCATAGCTGCCAAAAAATGGGCAATCGAATTTCTCGGAGCCGATCATGTAGTCGATTTACCGATTCGAATGACAGCTGAAGATTTTGCCTATTATTCTCAAGAAATGCCGGCTTGCTTTTATAGGCTTGGTGTAAGAAATGAGGCCAAAGGCATTGTTTCCAATATTCATACCAATACGTTTGACATAGACGAAGCCGCACTAAATACCAGTATCGGACTCATGGCTTGGTTGGCTTGCAAAGAACTGAAAGAACCAGTCGCCTGAAATTTTGGCGAAAGCCAAAACATACTGAAACATTCCTATCGTACAGCCGTACACCTTGGTGATAACTGCTAAGCTAAATACAGAACGGAACCAGACTATCAGCAGGTTCTATCCGGTTTTGATTTCCTTCCTGAAATTAGAAAAGGATAGATACTTGTCGTAGTCATTATTTTTGCCAGTAAATAATTAAACTAGGGACATTAACCGGACTGGGGTTAATGATGCCCGTAATATATCCACTTATGGCTAAGATTCTGATCGTTGACGATGAACGTAGTATCCGTAAGACGCTCCGTGATATACTTGAATTTGAAAAGTATGAAATAGATGAAGCGGTAGACGGAATGGACTGCCTGGTCAAAATCAAGCGCAATAAGTACGATCTCATTCTTCTGGACATTAAAATGCCCAAAATGGATGGGATGGAAACATTGGAACGCATTAATATCCTGGCACCTGATGTGCCGGTGATTATGATTTCAGGTCATGCTAATATTGATACGGCTGTCGATGCCGTAAAAAAAGGTGCTTTTGATTTTATCTCCAAACCACCTGATCTTAATCGGCTGTTGATTACCATCCGAAATGCCATGGACAAATCGAGCCTGGTTACCGAAACCAAGATGCTCAAAAAGAAAGTGGCCAAAAACAAGGTGCAAAAAATTATTGGTGAATCAACAGGCATCCAACAAATTAAAGAAACCATCGACCGGGTCGCTTCAACAGATGCCCGTGTATTGGTGATGGGCCCCAATGGTACAGGAAAAGAACTGGTAGCCAGATGGTTGCACGAAAAAAGTGAACGGTCTTCTAATCCAATCATAGAAGTCAATTGTGCAGCTATACCAGCTGAACTGATTGAAAGTGAGCTGTTTGGACACGAAAAAGGAGCTTTTACCTCCGCCATGAAACAACGTATCGGTAAATTTGAACAGGCTAGCGGTGGTACGCTTTTTCTGGACGAAATTGGCGATATGAGCCTTTCTGCTCAAGCAAAAGTACTGCGTGCACTGCAAGAAAGTCGCATTACAAGGGTAGGAGGGGATAAAGAAATCAAGGTAGATGTCAGAGTGGTAGCTGCTACCAACAAAGACTTGCGACAGGAAATAAAAGAAGGTCGCTTCCGCGAAGATTTGTACCATCGTCTTGCTGTCATCATTATTCAGGTTCCTTCTCTGAATGAACGCCGTGACGATATCCCTTTACTGATTAAGCATTTTATTGAGCAAATTTGTGGAGAATATGGCGTTGCCCCGAAAAAAATTACAAATGAGGCTACTGAAATGCTTCAACAACTCAATTGGACCGGAAATATCCGTGAGTTACGCAATGTTGTAGAACGACTGATTATCCTGAGCGGTAAGTGTATCACCGAGCAGGAGATTCGTCAGTATGTGCTTCCGGCTTCCGCCGAACAAAGTCATCATTTGCAGGCATTATTTAATAAATTTGGTACTTTGGATGACCTCCAGAATTATATAGCGGAGGAATTTGAAAACTATAAGGCCGGAATTACAGTTAGTTAATATGGAATTTCGATAATTTATAGCCAAAGGACTGAACGCCTTTACATCTTTTCAATTTGTAAATACATGAAGCCTGTTCGGAAATCCGGACAGGCTTTGTTGACTTTGTTACTCACTAAACCAAAAGTATTATGACAGAAAATACAGAAGGATTGCCTACAAAACACCCCATGAAAAAATGGGATCGCGTAAAAGGAGAAAACTCATGGACGATGTTTAAAGTCATTTCTGAGTTTGTACAGGGCTTCGAAACCCTCAATAAATTAGGGCCTTGTGTCTCGATTTTTGGATCTGCTCGTACCCAGCCTGACCATCCTTACTACAAAATGGCTGTCGATATTGCCCGTTTGGTAACCGATGAAGGCTATGGTGTCATCACTGGTGGTGGCCCAGGGATCATGGAAGCCGGTAATAAAGGGGCGCATATTTATGGTGGTAAATCCGTCGGACTAAACATCAATTTGCCTTTTGAGCAAGGCCATAATCAGTATATTGATGATGATCACAATCTGAATTTTCAGTATTTCTTTGTGCGTAAAGTCATGTTTGTCAAATATGCACAAGCCTTTGTTGCTTTACCTGGTGGTTTTGGAACACTGGATGAATTGTTTGAGGTAATGACGCTTGTTCAGACTGGAAAGATATCCAAAGTGCCGATTATACTAGTTGGTAGTGATTACTGGAAAGGCCTGAAAAATTGGGTGAAAGATACTGTTTTTGGGCAGGAGAAAAACATCAGTGAAGTTGATCTTGAATTAATGCCGATTACAGATTCTCCGGAAGAAGTAGTGGCACTCATCAATGAGTTTTACAACGAACAAGCACGGGAACTTAGCCCAAATTATGAGCTATAGCTTTCGCTAAATCTGCCACAGGAGCTGTTTCCTTTGGCAGATTTCAGAAATTGTTTTTGTGTTTTTTATAGTATTTAGGGCCATACCAAAGCCACAGACCAGTAAGTGTCATAATCAGTAATCCAAAACCTAAGATATTCATAGAGAACAATTTAAACAATTCGCTAACAATAGAACCATCGTGTATCGCTTCTATCCAATCGGAATGTCTACGAGCCACAGAAAGCACTTCTCCTGTCTGGCCGTCGACTTGTACTTCCCACCATCCATCTTCCAGCAAAACTTTGGCCATGCCCTTTGAGGGCCGCAAATCGATCCGATCAATTTGGTTAGCTGGCTGCTGCGGATGCATTTGCCGAAAGGCAGATAGAGCCGCGCTTGCAATAGAGTCTACAGGCAACCAGGTAGATAGATCGGTGGAGACTCCTTTCTTAGAAGGAGGCTGAATCCAATCACTTTGTTTTTTGAAGGCGAGCAAAATACCGCTTGTAGCGCTAAAAATGACTAGTGCTGCAATCACTAAGCCTATATATTTGTGGTATATTCTGCCTGTACGAAGGCTTTGAACGATATGATTTTTTTTCATCAAGGAAAATTTTCAAAAAAATGAGCTCAAATATTCAGTTGGTAGTACACTGCGCGAATCTTAGTCAGTAATCATGACAAGCACTTTGGCAGTTGGTGGCAAAATGCTTGTTGTCAGAGGGTTTGGTACTTATCAGCTGAGTGATGGTTTATTGGGGATAAAGGAAGGACAATAATAAGTGATGCAATAGGATTGCCGAAGGAATAAAATTATTTTAAGAAAATTTTTGCAGTTTCATTGATTTAGTAGAATTAATCTGCTACTTTTGTAAGAGTTGATTTAAAGAGCAAACATCCAAATCTGCATTTTACAACCATTAAGTTGACACATCACCTCCCAATTAAGGCTATCAATATTTATCCTAACTGAAATAGCCATTTCCGATAGGCGATCTAATACCAAAAAAAATACACAAACATTTTGTTACTCACTCAAGAAGTAATGCTCAAATTACTTTTGGGTACGTATTGTTCCGATGAATTCATTTTTCGGGTACAAATTGTTTGTGCATATCTGTAATGAATAGAAAAAAAAATAAGATATATAACACAAGACTTCAGTTGATTAAGTGAGAATAGTGTTGGGATAACATTTAGAGAATATATTATTTGGCTTAAAAAAATAAATACGTGAAATTTTCTACACCAACGCGTAATATTAAAGCCCTTGGCTTGATCTTCGTGATATTATTTGTATCTTGCAAACTCACGGAAGCTCAAGAAACAAGAGCTTTTTCCTACCCAAAAGCTGCAAAACCTGAAAAAAGCCTTGCGCTTAATACAGGTACAAAAGGAATAGCAGGCGTCGATTTAGGCCTGGCCATTAATTCCAATTTCGGTCTTCGAATAGGATTCAATTACTTGGATTTCAAGATTAGTGATTATGAAACCAATTTCAATCGCTTTTCTACCTATGCGAATATTGATCTGACCGTCAAACAGTCAAATCTGGAGTTTTTGGCAGAGTATGCCTTCAACGATGGCAAATTCCGAATTGTAACAGGTTTTGCATATTTCTTTGATAATATGTTAAGAGGTAAAGTACAGTTGAGAGACTATTTTACCCTTAATGATATTGACCTAACGCCAGAAGAAATCGGCTACTTCCAATTAACAACGGATTTTAGCTCTCGGATTAGCCCTTACTTCGGCATTGCATTTGGAAAATTAGTTCCTGATAGTAGAGTTGGCATGAGTTTTGACTTAGGAACCTATTACAAAGCAAAACCTCTTGTAGAAATCGATGCAACAAATGTCATTAGAAATAATGACCTAAACGAGGATGTGCTCGAACGCAACATCACTCAGTATCGCTGGTGGCCAGTTCTGTCTTTTAGGTTAGCATATAAAATTTAATTAATTGGGTAAAATTAATCTGTCATGAACATCACGCTTACATTTAGAACCTTAGCGTTGTTTGCAATTCTAAGCCTTGTGCTTGGAGTTCAGTCCTGTTCCAAACTTGAAGATTTGGCTAGTGGCACTGCTGTTTATATCGAAACAGACGTCCTGCTAAATCCATTAACGATCCAGATCGTTGATGCCAATTTGGGAACAAACCTTCCTGAGCATATCTCAGTTGAAGTAAAAGGAAAGGATAAAGACAAAATCTTTTCTGTTATGGGTGAACGTACGTTGTACGTTGATACCAACCGCGACGATGAAGTTGCAGCTATTCTGCCAATCGGTATTCGTCGAATCGAAACTTTCTCTCCTGAAAATCCTATCGAGTTTACGTTGATTTTCTCTGCTGAAGGATATATGCCACTGGCCAAATCCTTTTCCATTGAAAGTGAAACGAATCATATCGAAACGGTTCATATGCTGAATATGAATACACCTGTCCAAGGGGTTTCCAAAAAGAATGATGATTTCATCGCTCCGCTTGGTGGTATCCACGACAATATTCATCTCAATTCAAACATGAATCAGGAATCAGAAATGGTAGAAGTAGACATGAAGTCCGGTACAGAACTTTATGACGTTTCTGGTAACCGCCTTTCTGGTGAAGTTTCTGTCGAATTGTTCCACTACGATGTACATTCTGGCAAAGCTCTTGATGTACTTCCTGGAGGTATTTTTGTTTCTAATGCCCGTGACAAACAGGGGAATTCTCTTGGCGCTACTGGCTTGTCTCCACTTGGAGCGATTTCTTTGGATATGTATGTTGGTGGTAAGGAAGTGAGTGCATTTTCTGAACCAATCGAGGTTACATTCCACCTAAATGGTGATATGATCAACCCAAATACTGATCAGAAAGTACAAGAAGGCGACATCTTGGAAGTTTGGAGCTTTAATGAAACAATTGCTGAATGGCAACAAGAAGGTGATGTAACGGTTTCTCGTAACCCTTCAGGCGAATTGGTAGCTAGCTACTTGCAGCCACACCTTTCTACATGGATCGTTGGTGGTAGCCGCGGTTGTAGAGCTCTTCCAACGCGTATCAATATTACCAATGCGGATATCGACGAAAACGATGGTGAACGTTTCTATCTGACTGGTTTGTACCGTGCCGATAATGACGAGCTAGTTGCTATGGAATCATTCCGCTACTTCGATGGCGAATCTATTCGCTTGGTGCGTGTATCTGCTTTCGATTGCTACTTCAAGATTTTTGAAGGTCAAGCAGAAGACTGCCTTGAAGAAGATAACCCATTGTTTACTTCAGACGTTTTTGAAACTTGTGGCGATATTTACGATGTCGATTTGACCGGTGTTCTTTCTTCTTCTGATTTCGTAGATATCACAGTAGAAGTAGCAGGTTCTTGTACTTCTGACTTCAATGACCTTGTGGTAAAACCTACACTACCAATCTTATACCGTCCAGAAGGGTGTAATACATGGAATACCCTTGGTATTTTGCAAAGTGGTAAAGGTAACACCAGTGCGCTACAGAAGGGTGAATTCTATGACTTCCGTATTTCTTACAGAGGTTTGGAAAGATGCCTACTGGGCCTTCAGGTACCGGTATCTAATACAACCATTGATATTGATAGTCCGGTTTACGATTTCCAGGAAACAATTGATGTTGTATATTCTGCAGATGGTAAAACACTGACTTTCATCTACACTGATATTGAAGTTCCGGATTTGGCTTGCCAAGAGTATATCGATGCCTTTGGTGTTGGTGGTGGTGACAATGGCCGTCCACTAGGCGATGATGACTAAATCCGACTTTTAGTCACACAAAAAAGGGAGTTGCACACATGCATGCAGCTCCCTTTTTTTATCTTGCCGTTCGTTTAACGGACAACTGGTATGCTCTTTAGCTCCCTGATTTTTTTATATGGTTTTCTGCCGCTACTTCTTCTGCTGGTTTTTCTGGTTCCCTCGCGTTTCCAAAACCTATTGCTACTGGTAGCGAGCTTGCTATTTTATGCATGGGGTGAGCTCGGTCATACTATCATTTTACTGGTTTCCTGTGTATTCAACTATTTTATGGGGCTGTGGATTGCTCGTTCGTCTTCACGTCATTCGGCGGAACGGTTCGGCAAATGGCCAATTCGTTTGGGCGTAAGCCTCAATTTACTAGTACTCATCTTCTTCAAGTATCTGGGCTTCCTTACGGAAAATCTGAATCCGCTTCTGAGCTTCTGGGATTTGCCCACATTTGCTTCGCCAGAGCTTCAACTACCCATTGGTATTTCATTTTTCACTTTCCAGGCTATTTCCTATTTGGTAGACGTCCATCAAAATCGGGTAGATGCTCAAAAAAACTGGATTAACCTTGGGTTGTATATCGCTTTGTTTCCGCAACTAATAGCAGGGCCGATCGTGCGTTACCGCGAAATTGCCACTCAAATCAAAAAGCGAAGTCTGAGTTATGCTGGACTGTCTATGGGAATAGAGCGTTTTTTGTTTGGATTGTCCAAAAAGGTACTATTAGCTAATAATTTTGCATTATTGGCAGATGAAATTTTTGCGGTTCCTCCGGCTTATCTCGATCCACTGACGGCTTGGGTAGGTTTGCTTTGTTATGCCTTGCAAATCTATTTTGATTTTTCTGGATATTCTGACATGGCTATTGGTCTCGGACGGATGCTGGGCTTCACCATACCCGAAAATTTCAATTTCCCTTACATCGCTACGTCCATCCGGGAATTTTGGCGTCGCTGGCATATCTCATTATCCAATTGGTTTCGTGATTACCTCTATATCCCGCTTGGCGGGAATCGAAAAGGCTCCAAACGAACTTATTTTAACCTTTTTGTGGTTTTCTTTCTAACAGGACTATGGCATGGTGCCAGTTGGAATTTTATTATTTGGGGACTACTTCACGGACTTTTTATGATAATAGAACGGCTTGGGGTTGAACAACTACTACAAAAGGTACCACGTTTTATCCGACACCTTTATGTTTTGTTGATTGTGCTTTTGGCATGGGTATTTTTCAGAGCAACAGACCTTAATCAAGCGATAGAATACATCAAAATCTTATTCGCACTTAATGGTAATCCCGAGATGGCTTTTGATCTGCAATATTATCTAAATTATGAATTACTCTTTTGGGCACTCATCGGCCTAATGGCTTGTACCCCCATACTAAAAAATACCTGGGATCACTGGTCTTCCTCTAAAAATATAATTTTACAGTTGACACAGGTCATTCTGTTGATAGGCTGTTTTCTGTATTGTAGTATGCAATTGGCAGTCAGCGATTACAATCCATTCATTTATTTTCAATTTTAGTCAATACATTAAAAATATGAATATCGAAGAATTGGAACAAGAGCAGCTTCGCTTGTCGAAGCAATTAGACATTCCGCAGGATGATGTGGGATACTTTCCCCGAAAGGGAGACATATTGTTCAGCTTTGATGTTCAGTATGCATCCGAATTAGCACATGTCGCCATTGATGTGCAGGAGTGGCAAGGCGAGATGTTGGGCACTTTCGTGCAAAAACATGAGATTCCGGCTACTTACGTGCCTTCATTTTTTGCTTTTCGCGAAGGGCCTGTACTACTGAAAACCTATGAAAGTTTGTTGAAGGAAAAATCATTTCAACCAGATTTATTGTTGGGGGACGGTCATGGGCTGGCGCATCCTCGTCGCTTTGGAGTTGCCTGTTGGCTAGGTTTAAAAGCCAATTTGCCGACGCTTGGCTGCGCCAAACAAACATTGTTAAAATTTGAAGGTCATATAGCAGACACTAGAGGAAGCTCGTTAGAAATACGAACAAACAATGAAATACTTGGCCTCGTTGTTCGAACACAAGACAAAACGAAGCCAGTTTACGTAAGTGCCGGCCACAAAATTAGCTTATCCAATGCTGTAAAGGTTGTACTTGAATTGTCAAGTCGATACCGAATTATGGAACCGATCAGACGCGCTGATCAGGCTGCCCGTGCATTTGCCAAAGGTGATTTGCCGGAAGGCTGGGGGCCTCCAATGCACCTTGGATAATTTACCTGATGACCGATTCAAGAAAATATTTCCGTACTTATTAACACTTTAACGAATTGCTATGAAAATTGGATTAGTAGTCGGGCCTTCGGGCCCGAACCTTTCTTCTGCTTAAGCAAACCAAAGACATTTTCAGTGTAGTTATCATAAATTGAGGGCTGAGCTTAGTGGGCTGCTCACGGAATTGTATTTTTACTGCCGTAATAACCTTCTTATGAGCCTCAAAACTCGATTGCTACCTATTGCTTTTATTTTGGTGCTCGTACTGCATTTTGCGGACGAGCTCTTTGTGCTGCTGCCTGAGCAGCAATTGGCTGGCCGACAAGGCATAACGGAACGTCCTTACCTTAATATCAACCATCTCGATCCGTTTTCAAAAGAATATGAAGCTTATTACAACGATCAGTTTAAATGGCGTTCTTATTTCTTACAATTTAACAATTGGCTCAATATTCACACCTTTGATAAAATGGTTTTACCTGGCAAGGTAGTCATAGGTAAAGATGATTGGCTTTTTCGAGGAGGTCATCAAATGGAGGTGTATCGAGGTATATTTCAGCTTTCGCCAAATGAACTTGAAGCCACCATCCAAGAAATAAAACAACGCCAGCAAAAAGCTGAAGCAGCCGGTAGCCGATTTTATCTGACGATCGCACCCTTGAAAGCGCATGTTTATAAGGCGCAGCTTCCCGATAATTTGCACCAATTAATTCCTGAAAGCTATACTCAACAATTAGTGCAGGCCATGAGGAAAGAAGGAATCAATTATATTGATTTGTTTACGCCTTTAGAAACAGCAGCCAAAGATCGATTAATGTATCTCAAAACCGATCATCACTGGAATAATCAGGCTGCTTTACTGGCTAGTGAAGTCATTTTAGATACTTTGCGACAAGCTTTTCCTCGAATTCCGGCCTTTAATTCCTGGTCTTGGGACTTGCAGGCCATTCCCCGAAAGGGGATGTCACAAGCGCAAATGTTAGGTTTGGCGGATAGTTTTCAAGACACGGTATTTGAAATAAGTAGTCCTGCAATGGAAAAGGTTACTTTTTTGAAAGACGATTATACGGCTCCAAAAGGCTTTCCTTTTCCGGAAGAGTATGTTATACAAACCCACCAGAATCATCCGGATTTGCCTTCCATCATGCTTGTTCGAGAATCCTTTGCAAATCCAATGGTAGAAATACTGCCTCCTTTTTTTGAGGAAACCACTTTTGTATTTGACAATTGGGAGCATCATTTTAATGAACCCATTTTTGAAGATACACAGCCTGATATTTATCTGCATATTCTTTGGGAAGGATTGTTATTCAGGCTTATACGACCTGAAAAAAAACAAATCGATTGGTAATAAATATCAATACAAATTAGAATCAAGATTATTAAAATGTACTAAAATGGGGTTGTTCTATCATCTATTTTAGTAAAAAATCATCCATCATGTCTAAGCCTGTAATCGACACGATCATTTTTGATTTGGGCGGTGTTCTGATCGACTGGAACCCGGAATATGTTTTTCGTCAGATTTTCGATGATGAAAAAGAGATGCACTATTTTTTGACGGAAGTCTGTGCACCAGACTGGAATGTACAACAAGACAAAGGCCGTTCACTGGCTGAAGGTACGGCTGTAAAAGTAGCCGAATTTCCCGACTACCAAACGGAAATCGAAGCATATTACGGTCGATGGGAAGAAATGCTCAAGGGACCTATTCACGAAAGTGTGCAAATGTTTAAAGACCTGCATGAGGCAGGAACACATCGTTTATTGGCCCTAACAAATTGGTCGGCTGAAACTTTCCCCATTGCGCTGGAGCGGTATGATTTTTTGCAATTATTCGAGGGTATAGTGGTGTCGGGCCATGAAAAAGTCATCAAACCTCAAGCTGAAATTTACCAAATTGCTATTGAGCGTTACCAAATCAGCCAGCCCGAACGGGCATTGTTCTTGGATGACAGTATGAAAAATGTTTTTGGAGCAAGAGCAGTCGGACTACAAAGTGAAAAGGTGAACAGCCCGGCCAGAATGCGGGAAGTATTCGTCGATTACGGGATCATCAAAGACTAAGATGAATCAATCGGAAATAATTTAAACAAATGAAAAAACTATTTATTCTTCTCTTATGCCTGAGCAGCAGCTCCGTACTATTTGGGCAAAATTATCTCGATTTGTTTAAACTCAATTATGGCAACTCGGGAAAAATGGATGAAACGCAAAGCGATAATACCAGCCCCAACTGGATAGAATCTGCCACGGCTTCCTTGACTTTGCCGATTCCTCTATCCGAAAAAGTAGCCATCATTTCTGGTGCAGATGCTGAGTGGTTTGATCTGGATATTGTACCGGCAACGCCTACTTTTTCAGTCTATAGCCTGACATTAAAAGCGGGTTTGTCTATAAAGCATACCGACCGGCTTTCTGCTACCTATATTGTCCTTCCCAAAATAGCGGCTGATCTTCAAAATCGGAGTAGCGACGACTATCAATGGGGAGG